>NZ_JBGCUL010000078.1:0-11207 GCF_054177685.1 Pseudomonas sp. P5_A2_2 | reverse complement strand
TGTTTACCCAGGAACAGCTGGATCAAATGCTGGCGCCCATTGCGCTTTACCCGGACCCACTATTGGCACAGGTACTGATGGCCACTACCTACCCGGGGGAAGTCGGCGAGGCGGTCACCTGGTCCAAAGCGCACCCGGACGCCAAGGGCGATGATGCAGTCAAACAGGTAGCGAACCAGCCCTGGGATCCGAGCGTGCAGGCGCTGGTCGCCTTCCCGCAGGTTCTGGCAACGCTGGGGCAGGATCCCGTCTGGGTCCAACGCCTGGGTGATGCCTTCCTGGCGCAGCCCGACGATGTCATGAACGGCGTACAACGCTTGCGTCATCAGGCCCAGGCCGCTGGTAACCTGCAGAGCAACCAATATCAGAACGTGACGATCCAGAATGTCGCGGCACCGGCGACCACGACTGCGGCACCGGCTCCAGCCCCTGAATCGGCCCCGGCCAGCAACTCCACCATCATCATCCAGCCTGCCGATCCGCAGGTGGTGTACGTCCCCACCTATAACCCGACCACCACCTACGGCACCTGGGCCTACCCGGCGTCGCCGCCCGTGTACTATCCACCGCCACCGGCCTATTACCCTGGTCAGGCCCTGATGGCCGGACTGGCGTTTGGCGCTGGTGTGGCGATCGTTGGATCGTTGTGGGGTGAATGTGATTGGGGCAATAACGACATTGATATCGACGTCAATCGCTACAACAACATCAATACCAACAACCGCATCACTAACAACCAGAACAAATGGCAGCACAACCCGGTGCACCGCAATGGCGTGCCCTATCGAGACAGCGCGAGCCGCGCACAGTACGGCCGCCAATTGAACGGCGCCAATCAGCGTGAAGCCTATCGCGGGGACAATGCCCAGCGCACCCAGGCACGTGAAAATGCCCGCACCTCAATGGACAGGCACGGTATCGAACGACCTGCCACCAGCAACCGCGAAGCCCGTGATCAAACACGCAAACTCCAGTCCGCAACCGCGGGGGACAATCGGTTGCAGGCCGGTGCAGACAGGCCAAAGGCGGCTGACAGAGGTCAGGGCACGGCCAGAAACACCCGGGAGAATCAGCAGCCCAGGAACCAGAGCGCTCAGCTCAATCAGCGCAGAGAGGGCCAGGCGCAGACGCGTCAGACGGCGAATCAACGACCGGCCGCCAGTGCCGGCAGTGCCCGCAACAATGCGTTCGCCGGCGCACGCTCACCGTCCCAGGCCAACGTCCAGGCCAATCGTGGCCGGGCCAGCCAGGCATCCGCCCAACGCCCCAGTGCCGCGCGATCGGCCGGTCACCAGGTCAGCCGGCCGTCCAGTCCACCAGCGCGTCAAAGGGGGGGCCGTCGTTGAAAAACCATCCTCGATTGAAGGGACTCACGGGCTTGCTCCCTCATGTCCTTGCGATAGCTGCCGGCTTGTTGTGGTCGTGCGTGGCGACGGCACAGCAGGCCTTTCCAACGCCAGAAAAGGCCGCTGAAGCCTTTGTCCAGGCACTGGGCACGGAACACGCCGACCAGGCACGCCTGACCGAGCTGCTTGGCAGTGACTGGCACAATTACATCCCCCGCGAAGGTGTACAGCGCAAAGATGTGGATGCGTTCTTGCAGCAATACCGCGAGCAACACCACTTTGAAAACACCAGTTACCGCCAGGTTGTCCTGGCGGTCGGCAGCAAGAACTGGACACTGCCCATCCCCATGACAAAAGACGCTAACGGTTGGCGCTTCGACCTGAAGGCCGGCAGTGCCGAGATCCGTGCCCGTCAAATCGGCCGCAACGAACTGGCCGCGGTGCAATCGGTGCTGGCCTATCACGATGCCCAGATGGACTACGCGTCAGTCGATCGAGACGGAGACGGCGCACTCGAATATGCGCAGAAAATCTTCAGCACCCCCGGCAAGCACGATGGACTCTACTGGGCGGAAGACGACAGCGGCCAGATCAGCCCGCTGGGACCTTCGTTCGGCAAAGCCATTGCCGACGAAGAGTGGCATGGTTACCGCTTCCGTATCCTCGATGGCCAGGGTCCTTCGGCACCGGGTGGCGCCTACAGCTACCTCATCGGTGACAAGATGAGCCGGGGCTTTGCCCTGATCGCCTGGCCGGCGAAATACGATGACACCGGGGTGATGAGTTTCATGATCAGTCATGAAGGACAGGTGTTCGAGAAAGACCTGGGGCCCGGTGGTGAAAAACTGGCGCAATCGATGAAGCGCTTCGATCCGGATGACAGCTGGAAAGAGGTGGCTGAAGATCAAGCGCCGCAGGAGTGACCGGGGGCGTCACCGACCTGCTGCCGACGCTCTGAATCGCTGGGGGATCTTATCTGGACCAACAGGACGAATCGGTCTTCGTTCCCCGAATTTTCGTTACAGGAGGGTTGTTCCAGCTGGAATCCACAACGATCAAGGACTTTTCTTGAGCCCACATTTTCCTTGTAGGCAAAGGCAACCAGTTGCGTAAGCCCCCAGCGCATCCGTGCCTCCTGGACCAGATGCCTCAGCGCCAGCGTGGCCAGCCCCTGCCCGCACGCGCTCTGAGCAATCCGATAGCCGACTTGCGCAGAACGGGTCGATGAGTCGATGCTTTTCAGATTGGCTCGACCGACGATTCTCTGATTGGAATCCTCTATGACAAACGGGTGCCAGGCGCCAATGGCAAAATCGGACAAATAGCTTTCTATGTGATCGGCGACACCCTGCAACGAGTAAAAAGCAGGGTCGCGCGCATCAATATGGGATTCGAACCATTCACGGTTATGGACTTCGAATGCCAGCAACGCTTGAGCGTCAGTCTTTTTCAGCTCGCGAACGCTAAACGATTCCATTCATCACCTCTCCTGAGTCTTGTGCCGAAAGGGCCCAAGTTTATCTCATACCTGAATAACCTTGCCGGGCCGAGCAATCCCCCCTCTCGAATCCGAGCGACTTGCTCATCACTCGTGAAGGCGACACGATTTCGAAAAAAAGTCGCAAGCCCCGCTACGCTTCAGGGCTTGCGACTCTTTGCTATACGTCCCTCAAGCTCCCGGGACGTTTTCTACGGTATGCCTGCCATGTTCATTGCCGAACGTGCAGGTTTAGTTCGATACCTCATCCGGGGCATCCAGGGCGTCAGCCACAGCCTCTCTGGCTTCCCTCGCCTTGGCTTGGGCAGCCTCTCTGACTGCGCTCACCTCGGCTTTGGCAGCGTTCCTGGCTGCAGCTACGTCGGCCTTGACGGCGTCCCTGGCTGCAGCTACGTCGGCTTTGGCGGCGTCCCGGGCTGCAGCTACGTCGGCTTTGGCGGCGTCCCGGGCTGCATCTGCGCCCGCTACGCCAGCAGCTTTTGCAGCGTCCCGTGCTGCATCCGCATCAGCCTTGGCAGCGTCCCTGGCTGCATCTGCGGCATCGTTGTCATTGGCATCGTCGTTGTCACGCGCATTGCCGGGACCTCTGTTCCCGGCCAYGCCACCATGGTCATCGTCGTTGTCATGCGCAATGCCGGGRCCTCTATTCCCGGCCACTGCGCCATGGTCAGCGTCACCGCGCCCCGGGCCGCCATTGCCCGCAGCGCCAGCACCTGCACCGCCATTGCCTGCAGCGCCATGACCTGCACCGCCATTGCCTGCAGCACCAGCACCTGCACCGCCATTGCCTGCAGCACCAGCACCTGCACCGCCATTGCCTGCAGCGCCATGACCGCCGCCATCTCCATGGCCGCTACCAGCGTTACCGCCTCCGCCGTCACCACCGTGACCGCCGTGACCACCACCGCCTCCGCTACCACCATCTTTGGCATACGCGCTGGAGAAACTTGCGATGTAATCGGGTACCAGGACAGTCGATGCCGACAGGACCCCGCCGATTGCCAGAGCCAACAAAGTTTTCTTGAGCAGCATGATGTACCTCCGCTTGGCGTTGCGTCGTCACCTCCGTATCGAACGCAATGTCCAGTTGAGTTCCCGGCCGCCCACTGGAGCGGCCGGGCAACCGGCACGGTCATAAATGTGCAGCAACCACGAGCAACTGTGGCATCCGCACGATCCTTGAGAGCCGGTTGGCATCATTGTGTGGGAAGCATTCCCACAGTTTTTTTCGATAAGTGCATTCAGCCCGAGTTCAACAAAAGAGCATCAGGACCGACGAACGGATTGCACAGAAACTTCAACCTGACCCAAATGGTAAAAACCGGCACGACGATGGGTACCGGTCACCTGCAACATCAGCCCTTCATTTTTTTATGGAAACAATCGTGGCTCTACCGCCCTCCAGCCGAAAGGAAAACGATACAGGGTCTCCAACCTCCAGCCCTTTCAGTTGATCTTCCGTCACTGAAAAGGCCATGGTCATTGGCGGCCACTGCACTGCTGGAACGGCGCCATGAGCGAGGGTCACCGTATGCTTCGCGGGATCGATCGCCTTGATCGTACCCTCGGCGCTGGCGACAGGAGCCGGCTTCGACTCCTGCTTCATTTCCATGTCGCCCATACCTTCCATTTTCATTCCTGGCATGTCCTGCGCGTAAGTAGAAAGCGACAACACAACGGCGGTGCTTGCGACTGCAACAAGGGTCAGTTTCATACGATTTTTCCTTTAAGGGTTTGAGGTTCGATAGTGAGCTGCCGACGACGCATCAAGCGATAGGCTGCCGGAATGACAAACAGGGACAGTAAAGGTGCCGTGACCATACCGCCGACCATGGGCGCGGCGATGCGGCTCATCACTTCGCTGCCCGTACCGCTGCCCAACAGGATGGGTAACAGGCCTGCAATGATGACGGCCACGGTCATGGCCTTGGGGCGAACCCGCTGCACGGCACCTTCACGAATCGCCGCCACCAGTCCGCGCTCAGAGCTGTCGCCGAGGTCTTCACGTTCGGCCCAGGCATTCTTCAGATAGAGCAGCATGATGACGCCGAACTCGGCAGAAACACCGGCCAAAGCGATAAAGCCGACTCCGGTGGCGACCGACAGATTGAAGCCCAACAGATAGAGGAACCATGCCCCGCCAGTCAGTGCGAATGGCAGAGTGGCCATGATCAGCAAAGCCTCGTCGAATCGGGCGAACGTCAGGTAGAGCAGCACGAAAATGATCAACAGCGTGGCCGGCACCACCAGTTTGAGGCGTGCGTTGGCCCTTTCGAGAAACTCGAACTGCCCGGAGTAGCTCAGGCTCATGCCCGGTTGCAACTTGACCTGTTCATCGACGACCCGACGCAGATCGGCAACCACCGAGGCAATGTCCCGACCGCGGACATCGATGTATACCCAGCCTGAAGGTCGTGCGTTTTCGCTCTTGAGCATCGGCGGACCGTCACTGACCTTGACCTTCGCCACCGTGCCCAGGGTGATCTGACTACCCAGCGGGGTGTAGATCGGCAGTTGCTCCAGGGCGCCGAGCGAGTCGCGCCACTCTCGTGGGTAACGTACGTTGATCGGGAAACGTGCAAGCCCTTCAATGGTCTCGCCGACATTTTCACCACCGATGGCGCCAGCGACGATGGACTGCACATCGGCGATGTTCAGCCCATAACGGGCGGCGGCCTTGCGGTCGATATCCACGTCGATATAGCGGCCGCCGGTCAGTCGCTCGGCCAGCGCCGAACTGACACCGGGCACGTCCTTGGCCACTCGCTCGATCGCCTGTGTCGCGGCATCGATCTGCGTCAGGTTGGTGCCGGCGACTTTCACGCCGATGGGACTCTTGATCCCCGTGGCAAGCATATCGATGCGGTTACGAATCGGCGGTATCCAGATGTTGGTCAGACCGGGCACACGCACCACACGGTCCAGTTCCTCCACCAGTTTTTCCTGGGTCATGCCTGGACGCCATTGCTCATGCGGTCTGAACTGGATCGTGGTTTCGAACATTTCCAGAGGCGCCGGATCTGTCGCGGTTTCAGCGCGACCGGCCTTACCGAAAACGTGCTCGACTTCTGGCACGGTCTTGATCAGGCGGTCAGTCTGTTGCAGCAGTTGCGCCGCTTTTTGTGCCRACAATCCCGGCAGTGCAGAAGGCATGTAGAGCAGGTCGCCCTCATCCAGCGGGGGTAGAAATTCGCCACCCAGGCGAGACATTGGCCATAGCGCACTGACAAAAACCAATAGCGCCACCAGCAGAGTGATCTTTGGTCGACGCAAGACCGCGTCCAGAGCCGGCTGATAGATCCGAATCAACCACCGGTTCAACGGGTTCTGTTGCTCACCGGGAATTCGCCCCCGAATCCAGTAGCCCATCAGCACTGGCACCAGGGTCACCGACAATCCCGCCGCTGCGGCCATGGCGTAGGTCTTGGTGAAAGCCAATGGGCCGAAAAGGCGTCCCTCCTGAGCTTCCAGGGTGAACACTGGAATGAACGACAGGGTGATGATCAACAGACAGAAGAACAGCGCTGGTCCCACTTCCGCCGCAGCTTCAGTCATCACATGCCAATGATGTTCACCCTTCAGCTCTTCGCCGGGATGGGCCGCATGCCAGGCCTCGATCTTCTTGTGGGCGTTCTCGATCATCACCACCGCGGCGTCGACCATGGCGCCGATGGCAATGGCAATCCCGCCCAGGGACATGATGTTGGCGTTGATGCCTTGGTAACGCATGACGATGAAGGCAATCAACACACCAACAGGCAGCGAGATGATCGCCACCAGCGATGAGCGCAGGTGCCAGAGGAAGATCCCGCAGACTAACGCAACGACGATGAACTCCTCGATGAGCTTGTGGCTGAGGTTTTCCACCGCACGGTCGATCAGCTTGCTGCGATCGTAAGTGGTGACGATTTCCACGCCGGCCGGCAGACTGCTTTTCAGTTCGTCGAGTTTGGCCTTGACCGCAGCAATGGTCTGGCGAGCGTTCTTGCCGCTACGCAAAATCACTACGCCGCCGACCGCCTCCCCTTCGCCGTCGAGTTCGCTGATGCCACGCCGCATTTCCGGTCCCGACTGAAGGGTGGCGACATCGCCAAGGGTCACTGGAACACCGCCCGCACCGAGCTTGAGCGGGATCGCCCGAAAGTCATTGAGCGTTTTCAGGTAGCCAGAAGCCCGCACGATGAACTCGGTCTCTGCCATTTCCAGCACGGCACCACCGGTTTCCTGGTTGGCTTTGCCGATCGCCTCGGATACCTCGGCCTGAGTGATGCCGAGGCTGGCCAGTTTGAGCGGATCAAGCTGCACCTGGTACTGCTTGACCATCCCCCCCACGGTGGCCACCTCCGCTACATTGGGCAGAGTCTTGAGTTCGAACTTGAGGAACCAGTCCTGAAGTGCGCGTAGCTGTGCCAGATCGTGTCCGCCACTGCGATCCACCAGTGCGTACTGGTAGATCCAGCCCACTCCCGTCGCATCCGGCCCCAACGCCGGCCTGGCACTGGCCGGCAACCGACTTTGAATTTGGCTCAGGTACTCCAACACCCGCGAGCGAGCCCAATACAAGTCAGTGCCGTCTTCAAACAGCACGTAAACAAAGCTGTCGCCAAAGAACGAGTAACCACRCACGGTCCTGGCGCCCGGCACCGAGAGCATCGTGGTGGCCAACGGATAGGTCACCTGATTCTCGACAATCTGCGGCGCTTGTCCCGCAAAGGGGGTACGGATGATGACTTGAACATCGGAGAGATCCGGCAATGCATCGATGGGCGTGCTCTGCACCGACCAGATGCCCCAAGCCGTGACAAACAGCGTCGCCAGCAGTACCAGGAAACGATTGGCCACTGACCAACGAATAAGGGCGGCGATCATGGTTGAACTCCCGATTTATCCAGGCGCTCGACCCGCAAGCCATCGTCAGTCTGGCTCACAGCGATCCGTACCTTGTCACCCGCTTTAAGGCCCTGCATCAGCGCCGGATTGGCGAGTGGGAACGTCATCGTCATGCCAGGCATGCCCAGTGTCTTGAAAGGACCATGGGCGAGCGTGACTTCTTTATCGTTGATCTCAACGATCTGCCCATCCGCCTCATGCAAACTGGCGGCTGCTCCACTGGGTGGCGACTCTTGCTCCGAATTAGCAACAATGCCCTTGAGACTGGCTTCCGAATCGAGGAGGAACTGGCCAGACGTAACCACCTTCTGGCCTTCTTCCAGGCCTTTCAAGATCGCCGTCTTGCCATCGCTTTCCTGCCCGAGTTGCACCTCCACTGGGCGGTAGCGGCCCGCATCTTCGGCGAGCATCACCAGGGCACGTCGGCCAGTGCGAATCACCGCTTCGCTCGGCACCCACAATACACTTTGCTCAGTTGTACGATTCAGGCGGACCTGCGCTGTCAAACCTGGTCTCAGGCGCCCATCTGGATTGGGCAGTTCCACCCGCACACGAAGCGTGCGGCTGTCCGGATTGGTCTCGGGCAAAATCGCGCTGACCTTGCCACTGAGCGTTGCCCCTGGAAAAGCTGGCAAGCGCGCCTCGACTGCCTGACCCACGGTGATAGCTCCGGCATCCGATTCCGGAACGGCCACGGCCAGCCAGACACTGCTCAAGCCATTGACGCGTGCCAGAGTGTCGCCAGCCGCCACGGTCATACCCGCACGTACGTTCAACTCTTGCAGCACGCCGCTGATGGGGCTGGTGAGGGTCAGGTTCGGCTGGACTTTGCCACTGCGCTCTACCTGGGTGATCAGCGCAGCCGGCATCCCTGTGAGCCTTAGTCGCTGGCGGGCCGCAGCCAGCAGGTCGGCATCACCGTTGCGCTTGAGGGCAAGGAACTCTGTCTGAGCGGCCGCCCACTCCGGCACCAGGATATCCGCCAATGCCGCGTTGGCATTGAGCACATCACCGGGTGCATGGGCATAGACCCGCTCCACAAAGCCCGGGGTGCGTGCCTGGATTACCGCGACATCCCGTTCGTTGAACGCCAGGACACCTGTCACGTCGAGACTGGACTCAAAATTTCCACGAGTGACAGTCGCAAAACGCAGACCGAGATTCTGAGTCAGGCCTGGATCGATACTGACCGTCGCACGGTCACTACCTCCATTGGCGTACTGGGGGACCAGTTGCATGTCCATGAAGGGGGACTTGCCCGGCTTATCGAATTTTTGCTGCGGGTACATGGGGTCATACCAATACAGTGCCTTGCGTTCGTCCGGCGAATTGAGTTTCTGCTCCTGGGCCGCAACAGGTACCGCGCTCATGCGCTGGTGAGCGAACCAGTAGCCACCGGCAACACCCAATGCCAGCGAAATGCCAACCAGCCATGCCCCGTTCCATTTTGTAAGGTTCATTGGCTGGACTCCCCATAAGCAAAATACAGACGCGCACTGGTCAGCGCTCGCTGCTCCTCCACGTCGATCTGTTTGAGTCGGGCTTCGATGAGTTCACGTCGGGCGGCCACAACGGCGTTTAAATCGCCTTTGCCGGCACGGTAGCTGGCCATGCTGAGTTCGACCTTTTCCCTGGCCAGCGGCAGCAGGCTTTCCTGGTTGCGGCTTACCGCACGATTCAGGCGTGCATAGTCAGCCAGTTCGTTTTCCAGTTGCTGAGTGTGCTCGCGTGACAGGGCTTCGCGCTCAGCCTCAAGCTGGCTGAGTTCAGCCTGTTTGGCTGCGATTTTGGGGTTTTGCCGGGAGTCAGGAAACAGCGGCAAGTCCCAGGACAATTGCACGCTGACCATGTCGCCGAACTGGCGATCGCGATGTTGATAGTCAAGCTCCCAACTCCAGTCTGACTTTTTCTCAGACTCGGCTTCACGGACCTTGGCTTGCGCTTCGCGGGTCATCGGCGCAAACGCTGTCAACTCGGGGTGGTGTTGCAGTTTATGGGCGTAGCTTGAGGAATCGATAGGCCACTGCGGCAAGCTGCCCACAGGCTTGTCGTTGGCGGCGGAGCCAATCCAGCGTTTGAGGGCCGCTCGGGCCTGCGCTCTCTGGAGAATCAGATCGTCCTGTTGCTCCGCCAGTTGGGCCGCTTCTTGCTTGGGCGTCACCGCATCGGCGGGTTGAGCGCGGCCACCTGCAATCCGGGCCCGGACGGTATCGGCCAGCAGGCGGTTTTCTTTGTAGAAGTCCTGGAACAGCGCATCTTTGCGCTCGACCGAGTAGCTGCTGATCCAGGCCAATGCCGTGGATTGGCGTACGTTCAGTCGTGCAACCCGACGCTCGGCGGCAGCGCGATCAACGCCGGCGTTGGCGACCTCGATGCGAGCTTTGCGTTTGTCACCGTTGGGCATCTCTTGCCTGACCCCGACCATTTGCATGGTCATGAAGTCGTCGTTGATGCTCCAGCGATCCGGGCCGCCGATGGGGTAGTTCTGCACACCTGCCAGCAACTTGGGGTCAGGTAATTCACCCGCGGGTATAGCCGCACTGCTGGCAGCTTGAATCTTTGCATCTTGTGCAGCCAGCGACGGCGCATTGTTTTCGGCCAGCCGCAGCGCTTCATCGAGTGTCAATGCGCCAGCGAAGCTCGGCAATGCCAGTACGCTAACCGCCAGACCGGCCACGAGGGACCAACCTGTGCAATAGCACTTGGAGTTCATGTCTACGATTCCTGTGATCATCCACTGCAAGCGTCAAAAGAAATGCGCGCAGCTATGCCATCCCGCTAAAACGGAATGAGGCTCAATGTGGGACAGGAATCAAACGCGAGGCGGTCGCCATACCCCGGAAGGGGTCGGTACAGGCATGGAATCGCTGGAAGAGGAAAGCACTACAGGGCTGAACAACGTGACAGGAGGCTTGTCGATCGAGACTTGCAGCATACCGCCAGTCTTGCACTCCTGGCCCGGCTTGCAGGGTTTGCCGTGCTCGGTCGGGCTTTTCATATCGTTGCAGCAGTCCATCCCCATATCGTCCATCATCGCCATGCCCATCGTCTTCATCGGGCAAGGTTCTGTCGGTGCCTGAACGCCCGCCATCCCGCTGAGGGGAAGCGCCAGGCTAATCACGAAAATGAAGCAAAACCGCAGGTAGCGTTTCATGGGGTTGGAGTGTAGCCGTCAGAAATAGTACTAACAATCAATTGAACGCACGCGCTCGGTTGCCTTGCGCAAGGCGTTGATATCAGCGAATCCGGATTAAGCCAGCATTACTGACACAAAATGCAAGGTGATCCTGTTCGCAGGCAATGCTAACGCTGCTGCCCCCCGATAACTAATGGACAATTGAGTGAAAAGAGAAAGGGAGGGCATCCATGCCCTCCCCTCCGCGGTCCACGCTCCCTGCGACAGTACTGACCAGGACCTCAAGTGGCCAGAATGAAGTCCGTCTGATCAACGGCCGCGCTGCTGACACCCACAA
>NZ_JBGCUL010000077.1:0-11317 GCF_054177685.1 Pseudomonas sp. P5_A2_2 | reverse complement strand
ATCCAGGAAGCCATGGACCAGACCACCAGCGAATCCTGGCAACAACCTAAAAAGCAAATGGCAGAAGCGACTGCCTAGTGCCGCCCCTGTAGGAGCGAGCTCGCGATGGACGTTAACGATAACGCGTGTTGTCTGGATGAACGCGTCGCCCTCAGGTCCATCGTCGGATCGCCGCCCGGAGCAAGCTCGCTCCTACAAAGGAGCACTCTTGCCACAAATGTTTGCCGTGTGATTTGGAATAAATAAGAAATGGAGTTGTACCGATGAAAATGTTTGGCAGGACTCTGCTGACACTGTCCTTATTGGGCGCAATCGCCACTGGCGCCCAGGCCAATGACAAGGTTCTGCGCGTCTATAACTGGTCGGATTACATTGGCCCGGATACCGTCAAGAAGTTCGAGGACGAGACCGGCATCCAGGTGACCTACGATGTCTTCGACAGCAACGAAACCCTTGAGGCACGCCTGCTGGCAGGTAAATCCGGCTACGACATCGTGGTGCCGTCCAACAGCTTCCTGGCCAAGCAGATCAAGGCCGGTGTCTATCAGGAACTGGACAAATCGAAGCTGTCGAACTGGAAAAACCTCAATCCGGTGCTGCTGAAAAACGCCTCCGCGAGCGATCCCGAAAACGCCCACGCCATCCCGTACATGTGGGGCTCGATCGGCATCGGTTTCAACCCGCAGAAGGTCAAGGAAGTGCTCGGCGCCAATGCCCCGACCAATTCCTGGGACTTGCTGTTCAAACCGGAAAACGCCGAGAAGCTCAAGGCCTGCGGCATCAGTTTCCTCGATTCGCCCACTGAAATGCTCCCGACCGCCCTGCACTATCTGGGCTACCCGGTGAACGATCAGGACAAACAGCACATCGCCCAAGCCCAGGCGCTGTTCATGAAGATTCGCCCGAACGTGGCGTACTTCCATTCGTCGAAATACATCTCGGACCTGGCCAACGGCAACATCTGCGTGGCCGTGGGTTACTCAGGCGACGTGCTGCAGGCCAAGGCCCGCGCCCAGGAAGCCGGGGACAAGGTGAAGATCGACTACAGCATCCCGAAAGAAGGCGCCGCCAGTTTCTACGACATGCTCGCCATCCCCCGCGATGCCGCCAACGTCGAGAACGCTTACCTGTTCATGAACTTCCTGATGCGCCCCGACGTGATTGCCGACATCACCAACAATATCGGCTACAGCAACGCCAACGCGGCGGCCACGCCGTTGGTGGATGAAGCCATCCGTAACGATCCGGGCTCCTACCCGCCGGAAGCGGTAATGGCCACGCTCTATGCCGTGCCGGACCAGCCGATTGCCATCCA
Source organism: Pseudomonas sp. P5_A2_2 (assembly GCF_054177685.1). NCBI lineage: Bacteria > Pseudomonadati > Pseudomonadota > Gammaproteobacteria > Pseudomonadales > Pseudomonadaceae > Pseudomonas > Pseudomonas sp. P5_A2_2. Next base: position 10,002 of record NZ_JBGCUL010000077.1, on the reverse strand, counting down.
GCGGATCATGACCCGTGGCTGGACCAAGGTGAAACTCGGCCAGTAATTCACTCAATTGATCTACTGAGTCTGACATTGCCATCGCGAGCAAGCTCGCTCCCACAGGTACCGCATGTACCTTGAAGTTCGCGCTATCCCTGTGGGAGCGAGCTTGCTCGCGATGAGGCCAGAACCTCCAGCACACATTTCAGCTTTACCCATTTCCGTTCACGCAGCGTCTTACCACCGCTGCCTCTCCTGCAAGTAGAACGGTCTCACCTGGCTCTCTCGGTTCAGGTGAAGTTTGGCGCCCATGGGCGCCTTTTTTATTGGGGATCAATCAACGGCCATTCGGCCAGCGCCCGATAGCGTCCCTTGTGGGATTCGAACAGAGTGAATCGATCAGCCCGCAGGAAGAACTCAGGCGGTGTCGCGGACTCCGGCACCGACGCCCGATACTGCCGTGCCAGGGTCAGGTGCGGACGGTATTCCCTTGGTGCTTCCTCCAGACCGAACGGCAACATCGCCTGCTCCAGGGCATACACCAGGCGCAGCAATGCCGGGGGCGCCTGCTGCGGCGCTAGCACCAACGCCCCTGCCCTGCGCCACACGTCCAGCCGATCCAGCACCACCGTCAAGCGCTCGCCCGGTGTACGGATGGACGCCGCAGCGTTGCAGAGCTCGGCGATCTGCGCCACACCCACCGCCCCCAAAAACTTCAGCGTCAGGTGAAAGTTTTCCGCCGGCACCGGCCGTCCGTTGCGCAGTTGCRGCGCACTGCGCCACTGGGCAATATCCCGGCGCAGGGCGGGGGCGCAGTTCAGCGCAAAGAACAGGCGCTTGAACGGCTCGCGGGTTTCGTCGTTCATGCCGGACACCTCCTGGGAAGACTGCCAGAGTGTACTCAACACTCGCGTACCGGCCAGCGCATTTCTGGCGCCACGGGGCATGCGAGTTATAGTTTCAGCATCCCGAAATACCGGAGGGGACCATGCGACAGATCATCAGCAAGGAACCATGGTGGGCCAGACCGCCCGAGCCAGGCCAGGATGAACTCAAGCTGGAATGGGGCTGGCTGGTGCATTACAGCGAAGGCGAGCCGCGCTTCGAGTTCATCCGCGAGCGGCCGACGGACGACGAGATCCGCCAGCGCAAGAGTTGCAGGATCACCCCGACGCCGGAGTGATCCCGCGTGCAGCGTCAGGCCTGGAGGAGCACTTCGAACCCGCCGTAGACCATGCGCTGGCCATCGAAGGGCATTGGATTGACGTCCGGTTTCATGCGCGGGTCCTGCATCATCCTGCCCATTCCGGCATTGCGGGTGGCCTTGTCAGGCCAGATGATCCAGCCAAAGGCAACGGTTTCGCCTTCCTTGAGCTTCACCGACATTGGAAACGAGGTGACCTTGCCTTCCGGGACATCCTCGCCCCAGCATTCGACCACGCTCAAGGCACCGTTTTCCTTGAAGACCAAGGCGGCGACTTTGGCGTGCATGATGTATTGCTCACGGTTGGCGGTGGGTACGGCAGCGATGAATCCATCGACGTAAGACATGCGTTTTTCTCCTTGGGTCATGGGGTGTGCTGCAGGTTAGTCGGTTGCGCTGGCGTCCGATCGACAGTGCCGGCGCTCAAACCGACCGGCGGTTGTGCGCTGCCGCCCAGGCTGCCTTCGATCTGCGCCGCCATGTAAAGCGTGGCGGCCATGACGCCGCTGGTCGGGTCCTGCACCAGTTTGAGCCAGGCCTTGTCGAAGGTATTGCCCAGGCTACGGCGAATCAGCGCCTCGCTATCGGGCCGGTCAAAGGCCTGGATGAATGCGCGAATGCCAGCCACCCCTAGCGTGATCAAGCCACCGGCCAGTTTCCCGGTCGCTGCGGCCACGGCGCTGGCGGCCCCGCGCGGGGCCATCTCGGCTTCCATCCGCCGGCTGGCGCGCCTGGCCACCGGCGCCATCGCGGTGTCGGTCGAGCCCACCCCCTTGTTGCCACCGGCCCTATGGACTTTGTCGATCAGCGCGGCGAAGGCCGGCAAGGAGTTCAGCGGTTCGGTGTGCACGATCTGGTACAACGAGGCGTCCCTCGTCGGCGGAGGCCCGAGGGCGATGGCCGGGACTTTCTGGATGCGCCCGTTGAGCTGGGGCATCGGCACGCCGTTGCGGCTGGAGATTTTCTGCAGCTCTTCCTTGAGGATGTCGACATAGAACGCCGCTGCCAGGCCGAGAATCGCATCGGGATCGAGTTCCACGGCCGCCGGGGCCAGGACCTTCTCCTGATAGGCTTCGAGCAGGTACGCCGCCAGGCGTTTTTCCACGGCGTCCTGCTCACCCTTGGCGCTGATGGTGTACCAGCTGACCTTCATCGACAGCCATTCCTGGGTCCAGTAACTGCTGAACCACGGAATGAAATTCTGCTCGGTCAATTCATAGACCCGTGTGCGCCAGTAATCCATGGCGCCGCGGGCGTAGATTTTGGCCTGCTCGGTGGCCGTCTGCGAGGCGGTGACGATCTCCCGGTCCACTTGTTGCCAGGTGCTGGCAGGAACGATGACCGGTGCCACTTCCACCGGCGCACGCACAGGCGTGGCACACCCCGCCAACACCACCAGCACGGCAATGATCAGCGAACGCAGGTTCAAGATGGCGGCTTCCTGAAGTGGGTACCGGGCGAAATGCCCGACACGCGAAACTTTGGGCATAAGTATAGGTGGCGATGTCCCGGAGCCCGTGAAAAGGCCCGCATCAACAGAGAAAAAACCACCATCACTTGCATCGATATTCACCATCGCCGCGATTGCCTTCCGCTTGATGGCCGTCAGCGTAGGATCAATCCCAAGCCAACACGAAACCCCGAATCGGAGGGGGACATCATGCTGATCCATCTGCTGACCTGCCTGGCCCTGACGGCTTTCACTTTGGGCGTATTTTCCTGGTACGTCCTGAGCGAGGAGCAAACATCATGATTCACACCGTCACCCTCGCCGTGCGTTTTCCGGTGTTCGGCAACAATTTCTACGCGCAGAAATTCGAGTCTCGTAAAGAGTTGACTCTGCTGTTCGACGAGAAGTTCGAGGCGTTGCTGATCCCGGCAGCCGATCATCACTTCAGCAACGAAGTGGTCGGGCTCAATGATCAGTTCCGTTTTTTGAATGACGTGCTGGTCGAGCATCTGCTGGATGTCGAGCTGGCAAAAGGCTCGGCCCGTTCGTTCGGGTTCTGACAGCGACCGCCGGTCGCCCGGGCTCACAACGTTCGCTGGCTATTGCCAATCCCCTTGGCAATATCGATCCCCCAATCCATCGCCGCTTCCATGTCCAGCATGTGCGGCCGTGGATCATGGTTTTCATCGATGGCCGAGCCGTCCGGCCGATAGACACCGATGAACATGCCCAACGAACCGTCCTTCAATATCTCGGCCTTAACCTTGATGTTGCATCCGTTCGATAGCGTTTCCTTGTGCTCCATATGGCGCTCGGTCATGACTGCATTGCTCCCCTGACTGAATTCAAACCCTACTGGCCATGCTAGCTCAGCCCCCGGAACTGCGCCGATTGGCAGGACCGGAGGCCTGCACTGACAGCGGCGCAATGCCACCTATACTGAAGTCCACCTCCCCTCAGGGGATCTGCATGCCCAACAATAAAAAGCAGAGGTGGAACATGGTCTGGCAGCAAGTCTACGATCCGTTCGGTAACCCGGTGCTTTCAACATTCATGGCGGCTGTGCCGGTGGTGGTGATGCTGGCGTCCCTGGCGTTCTTTCATGTCAAGGCGCACCTGGCGGCATTGCTCGCCCTGGTTTCGGCCTTGCTGATCGCGATTTTCGCCTTCGGCATGCCGGCGAACATGGCGGGTACCGCAGCGCTGTTCGGTGCAGCCAACGGTCTGCTGCCGATTGGCTGGATTGTGTTGAACATCATCTTCCTGCACCGCCTGACCACCGAGAACGGCTCGTTCAAGGTGTTGCAAGACTCCCTGGCGCGCATCACCGATGACCGACGCCTGCAATTACTCCTGATCGCCTTCTGCTTCGGTGCGTTTTTCGAAGGCGCGGCCGGCTTCGGTACGCCGGTGGCGGTGACCGGGGCGATTCTGATCGGGCTGGGCTTTTCGCCGCTTGCCGCGTCGGGGCTGGCGCTGATCGCCAACACCGCCCCCGTGGCGTTCGGTGCCCTCGGCACGCCGATCATCACCCTGGCCAGGGTGACCGGGCTGGATGAAATGGAGCTGTCGATGATGGTCGGCCGGCAGTTGCCGTTCTTCTCGGTGCTGGTGCCGTTCTGGCTGATCTGGGCCTTTGCCGGCTGGCGCAAGATGCTGGAAGTCTGGCCGGCGATCCTGGTGGCCGGGGTCAGTTTTGCCGTGCCGCAGTTCCTGGTGTCCAACTATCACGGGCCGATGCTGGTGGATGTGATCGCCGCGCTGATTTCCATGGCCTGCCTGACTGGTTTCCTCAAGGTTTGGAAACCGGCCACGGTGCACACCTCGGCTGCGCTGTCCGGCCGGGTCGATAATTCGAAGATCGACGCCGAACACGACGAAAAGCCCGTACCGACTGCAACCTTCGCCAATGAGGCGAACCCGGCAGTGATGCGCGCGTGGATGCCATGGATCATCCTCACGATCTTCGTGTTCATCTGGGGTACGCAAGGCTTCAAAAACACCTTCGACACCCGTCCGGCGATTGACCCGCAAACCAGCTCAGCCAAGCTCGACCCTCAGGGCAAACCGCTGCGCGAGGCGAACCCGGTGTTCGCGCCGGTCCTGATCTTCACCACCCTGCACTTGCAAGTCGAGAAAGTCCCGCCCGTGGTGCCTGCGCCGAAAACCGAAGAGGCGGTGTACAAGTTCACCTGGTTCACCGCCACCGGCAGCGGCATTCTGCTGGCGGCGATCGTCGGCGGCTTGCTGATGGGTTACTCGATCCCGCAATTGATTCGCCAGTACCTGCGCACCCTGTGGGTGGTGCGCTACTCGCTGACCACTATTGCGGCGATGCTCGGTCTTGGCTTCCTCACCCGCTACTCGGGCCTGGATGCGACCATGGGCCTGGCCTTCGCCGCGACGGGCATCTTCTATCCGATGTTCGGTACCTTGCTCGGCTGGCTCGGCGTGGCGTTGACCGGTTCGGACACGGCTTCCAACGTGCTGTTCGGCGGCTTGCAACGAGTGACGTCCGAGCAGTTGGGCATGAGCCCGGTGTTGATGGCCGCCGCCAACAGCTCCGGCGGGGTCATGGGCAAGATGGTCGATGCCCAGTCGATCGTGGTTGCCTCCACCGCCACCCGCTGGTACGGCCATGAAGGGGAAATCCTGCGCTACGTGTTCTTCCACTCGGTCGTGCTGGCGATTCTGGTCGGTGGCCTGGTGACGTTGCAGGCCTATGTCGCGCCGTTCAGCCACATGGTGGTGGGCGGGCATTGAATCGAATACAAGCGTAATTCTGCGTAAACCTGATCCACGCCCGGGTTAACCACCCGGGCGTGGCGTACTGCACACCCAAATCCCTGTGGGAGCGAGCTTGCTCGCGATGGCGGAGTGTCATTCAACATAGATGTCGACTGTTCTGCCGCTATCGCGAGCAAGCTCGCTCCCACAWTAGTAGACGGTGGTTTATTGAATGAATCGTCCGTCGAGCAGACAACGATCCCATGGACAGCTGAGCTTTGCGGACCAATGATTAATACAGTGGACCGCGAAAACAGACCTCATGTAACAACAGAACGAGTGTCGAGCGCCGATGAACATTCTCTACGATGAACGCGTTGACGGTGCCTTGCCCGGCGTCGACAAACGGGCGCTGTTGCAGGCCCTGCAAACCCGCTTGCCGAATCTGGAAATCCTGCATCAGCAGGAGGAACTCAGGCCCTACGAATGCGACGGACTGTCGGCCTATCGCACCACGCCGATGCTGGTGGTGTTGCCCCGCTATATCGACGAAGTGCAAGGGGTGCTGCGCGTCTGCCATGAGCTGCACGTCCCCGTGGTGGCCCGTGGCGCGGGCACCGGTTTGTCCGGCGGGGCGCTGCCCCTGGAGAAAGGCGTGCTGCTGGTGATGGCGCGCTTCAACAACATCCTGGGCATCGACCCCGCCGCCCGTACCGCACGGGTTCAGCCCGGCGTGCGCAATCTGGCGATTTCCCAGGCGGCGGCACCCTTCGGCCTGTATTACGCGCCCGACCCTTCCTCGCAAATCGCCTGCTCCATCGGCGGCAACGTCGCGGAAAATGCCGGTGGCGTGCATTGCCTGAAGTACGGCCTGACCGTGCACAACGTGCTCAAGGTCGACATCCTTACCGTCGATGGCGAGCATTTGAGCCTGGGCTCCAATGCCCTCGACTCTCCCGGTTTCGACCTGCTGGCGCTGATCAACGGATCCGAAGGTTTGCTCGGGGTAATTACCGAGGTCACGGTCAAGCTGCTGCCCAAACCGCAGACCGCCAAAGTGCTGTTGGCAGCGTTCGATTCCGTGGAAAAAGCCGGGCGCGCGGTCGGCGACATCATCGCCGCCGGCATCATCCCCGGCGGCCTGGAAATGATGGACAACCTGGCCATCCGCGCCGCCGAGGATTTTATCCACGCCGGTTATCCGGTGGACGCCGAGGCCATTCTGCTGTGCGAACTCGATGGCGTCGAAGCCGATGTCTCTGATGACTGCGACCGGGTGCGCCAGGTACTGCAACAGGCCGGCGCGACTGAGTTGCGCCAGGCGAAGGACGAAGCCGAGCGCGTGCGTTTCTGGGCCGGACGCAAGAATGCCTTCCCGGCGGTGGGCCGCCTCTCGCCGGACTATTACTGCATGGACGGCACCATCCCCCGTCGTGAATTGCCCGGCGTGCTGCGCGCCATCGCCGAACTCTCGAACGAATACGGCCTGCGAGTGGCCAACGTGTTCCATGCCGGCGACGGCAACATGCATCCGCTGATTCTGTTCGACGCCAATCAACCCGGTGAACTCGATCAAGCCGAAGCCCTGGGCGGCAAGATTCTGGAGTTGTGCGTGAAAGTCGGCGGCAGTATCACCGGTGAACACGGCGTGGGGCGCGAGAAGATCAATCAGATGTGCGCGCAGTTCAACAGCGATGAGCTGACCCTGTTCCATGCCATCAAGGCCGCCTTCGACCCCGGCGGCATGCTCAACCCCGGCAAGAACATTCCGACCCTGCACCGCTGCGCGGAATTCGGTGCCATGCACGTGCATGGCGGTCAACTGCCCTTCCCTGAGCTGGAGCGTTTCTGATGCGCCGCCCTGAAGATTTCGATGACAGCCCGTCACTGCTGGCACAGGTCAATCAGGCGCTGGAAAACGCCACGCCGTTGCGCATCCAGGGCTCCAACAGCAAGGGCTTCCTCGGGCGCACCACGGCCGGGGAAATTCTCGACACCCGCGCGCACCGGGGCATCGTCAGTTACGACCCGACCGAGCTGGTGATCACCGTCCGCTGCGGCACGCCGTTGTCGGAACTGGCGCAAGTGCTGGACGCCGCGCAACAGATGCTGCCCTGCGAACCGCCGTCCTTTGGCGATGGCGCCACCGTCGGCGGTATGATCGCCTGCGGGCTGTCCGGGCCACGGCGCCCGTGGGTCGGTTCGGTGCGGGATTTCGTTCTCKGCACGCGGGTCATCACAGGGCAAGGCAAGCTGTTGCGCTTCGGTGGCGAGGTGATGAAAAACGTCGCCGGCTACGACCTGTCGCGTCTGATGGCCGGCAGTTATGGCAGCCTCGGGCTGATCGCCGAAGTTTCCCTCAAAGTGCTGCCAAGACCCCGGCAAGCCTTGAGCATCAGCCTGGAAATGGACGCCGAGCGGGCCTTGCTGCGCCTGGCGGAATGGGGCCAGCAGCCGCTGCCGATCAGCGCCGCCTGCCACGACGGTTCACGCCTGCACCTTCGGCTTGAGGGCGGTGAAGGTTCGGTGGCGGCGGCCCATGAGCGCCTCGGTGGTGAGCAGTTGGACGCTTCCTGGTGGGACGATCTCAACGAACAGCGCTTGAGTTTCTTCGATGAAGACCAGCCGCTTTGGCGCCTTTCACTGCCGCACAACACGCCTCGTCTGTCGCTGCCAGGTCGCCAGTTGATCGATTGGGGTGGCGCCCAGCGCTGGCTGAAATCCGATGCCGACGCGGCGTTCATCCGCCAGGTGGTCGACGAGGTCGGCGGCCATGCCACCTGCTTCAGCCACGGCCTGACCGACACCCCGTTCCATCCGCTGCCGCCAGCGCTGATGCGCTATCACCGCAACCTGAAACAACAACTTGATCCACGGGGCATCTTCAACCCCGGACGCCTGTACGCGGAGCTTTGAACCATGCAGACGACCTTGAGTGAAAGCGCCAGCCAACTGCCCCGCGCCGCAGAAGCCGAAAGCATCCTGCGCACCTGCGTGCACTGCGGGTTCTGCAATGCCACGTGCCCGACCTATCAATTGCTCGGCGATGAACTGGACGGACCACGAGGCCGCATCTACCTGATCAAGCAAGTGCTGGAAGGCAACGAGGTCACGCAAAAGACCCAGCAGCACCTGGATCGCTGCCTGTCGTGCCGCAACTGCGAAACCACCTGCCCGTCGGGCGTCGACTACCACAACCTGCTGGACATCGGTCGCGCGGTGGTCGATGCGGCGGTGCCGCGCCCCCTCGGTCAGCGTCTGTTGCGCGAGGGGTTGCGTCAGACCGTGCCCCATCCAGAGCTGTTCAAGAGCCTGGTCAATAGCGGTCAGGTGTTCCGCGCGTTACTGCCCGGCACCCTGCAAAGCAAGTTGCCGCGCAATGTCTACCCGGCCAAGCCGCGGCCCATGACCCTGCGTGAGCGTCAGGTGCTGATGCTCGAAGGTTGCGTGCAGCCCAGCCTGTCGCCCAACACCAATGCCGCGGCGGCGCGGGTACTGGACCGGTTGGGGATCAGCGTCATCGCGACCCGCGAAGCCGGTTGCTGCGGCGCCGTGGACTACCACCTTGGCGCCCAGGTCGCCGGCCTCGATCGCGCCCGGCGCAACATCGACGCGTGGTGGCCGGGCATCGAAAAAGGCGCCGAAGCGATTGTGCAGACGGCCAGCGGTTGCGGCGCCTTCATCAAGGATTACGGCCACCTGCTCGCCAGCGACCCGGCCTATGCCGACAAGGCAAAAAAGGTCAGCGAACTGGCCCGGGACCTGGTGGAAGTGTTGCGCGACGAGCCACTGGAAAAACTTGGCATTCACGCCTCGCAACGCCTGGCCTTCCATTGCCCCTGCACCTTGCAGCACGGACAGAAACTCGGCGGTGCCGTGGAGGCGCTGCTGACCGGCCTCGGTTTCAACCTGACGTCCGTCCCCGACGGGCATCTGTGCTGCGGCTCGGCGGGCACCTATTCGCTGACCCAGCCCGAACTGTCGCGACAACTGCGCGACAACAAGCTCAACGCCCTGGAAAGCGGCCATCCCGAGGTGATTGTCACAGCCAACATCGGCTGCCAGACGCACCTCGACGGCGCGGGCCGAACCCCGGTGCGCCACTGGATCGAACTGGTCGAAGCCGCCCTGCCTTAACCGAATCCTGGAGATACCCATGAACAGCAAAGCCGTCCTGAGCCAAGCCGAAGTCAGCCAGATCCTTGCCGCCGCCCGCGCCGAAGCACAGGCCAATCAATGGGCCGTGACCATAGTGGTGGTCGATGACGGCGGCCACCCGCTGGCCCTCGAACGCCTCGACGGCTGCGCGCCGGGCAGCGCGTACATCGCCACCGAAAAGGCCCGGACCTCAGCCCTCGGGCGGCGTGAAACGAAAAGCTATGAGGACATGGTCAACGCCGGGCGCTACGCTTTCCTGTCAGCACCGTTGCTGACTTCGCTTGAAGGTGGCGTACCGATTGTCTTCGATGGCCAGGTGATTGGCGCTGTCGGCGTGTCGGGGGTCAAGCCCGAACAGGATGCGCAAGTGGCCAAGGCCGGGGCGCAGAACCTGAAATGAACAGAATGCATACCAAACATCCACCATAGATCCCTGTGGGAGCGAGCTTGCTCGCGATGGCGGAGTGTCATTCAACATAGA
>NZ_JBGCUL010000076.1:0-11445 GCF_054177685.1 Pseudomonas sp. P5_A2_2 | reverse complement strand
GCGGTAGATCAATCAACATATGTGTTGAATGTGGCGCCGCCATCGCGAGCAAGCTCGCTCCCACACTGGTTTCTGTGTCTGATGAGTTTCAGATATTGGCGCGCAGCACGCTCGCCGGCAGCGGCTCACCCCGCTCCACCGTCGCCGCCACTGCAGCCATCAAACCACTCAACTCATACCCCTGAGCCTTGAGCCAGTCCTGATCGTAATAGGTTGTGGCGTAGCGCTCGCCGCTGTCACACAGAATCGCCACCATCGACCCCGTCTCCCCCTGCGCCTTCATGTGTTGAGCGGCCATCAGTGCGCCGATCAGGTTGGTCCCGCTCGACCCGCCCACGTGGCGTCCCAAACGCTCCGCCAGATAGTGCATGGCCGCCAGTGACAGGGCATCCGGCACCTTGACCATCGCGTCGATCACCTTGGGCAGAAACGACGCCTCCACACGCGGCCGGCCGATTCCTTCGATCCGCGAGCCGTGGTCCAGTCGCAGGCTGGCATCGCCGGTCTGGTAGTAATCGAAGAACACCGAACGCTCGGCATCGGCACACAGCACGCGGGTGCAATACTGGCGATAACGCACGTATCGGCCCAGGGTGGCCGTGGTGCCCCCGGTACCGGGGCTGGAAATCAGCCAGCTCGGCTCAGGATGCTGCTCGAAACGCATCTGATGAAAGATTGACTCGGCAATGTTGTTGTTCGCCCGCCAGTCGGTGGCGCGTTCGGCGTAGGTGAACTGGTCAATGAAGTGCCCGTCGTGCTCACGGGCCAGGCGCTCGGACTCTGCATAGATCTGGGTCGGATCGTCCACCAGGTGGCTTTGGCCGCCATAGAAGGCGATTTGCGCGATCTTTTCTTTCGAGGTAGTCGCCGGCATCACCGCAATGAACGGCAAGCCCAGCATGCGCGCGAAGTACGCTTCGGAAATCGCCGTGGAACCGCTGGAAGCCTCAATGACCGGCGCCCCTGGCTTGAGCCAGCCATTACACAGCGCGTACAGGAACAGCGAACGCGCCAGTCGGTGCTTGAGACTGCCCGTGGGGTGACTGGATTCATCCTTGAAGTACAACTCGATGCCTGGAAAACCCGGCAGCGGCAAGGGGATCAAGTGGGTGTCGGCGCTGCGCTGGAAATCGGCTTCGATGATCCGGATCGCTTCGCGGGACCACTGTCGGTTGTCGCTCATGTTGGTTTTCTCGTTGAATCTGGCAGGAGTCGACCTTTTATCAAGGCTCATCCAACAAGCTTAGGAAAAAACCTACATCCAGCACAGGTACAGCTGAGGTTCAATACGCCCGGCAACTGCTAGGCTCAGCTCGGTACTGGCGGCTCACTCTGTAACGACATATAACAAAAAAGAATATAACTTTTGTTTTAACAACTAACAGTACTTGTTAGGGTGTAACACCTTTTGAATTCACGGATGGAGAGCGACCTTGCCTCTGCGTAGCACTTTCACGCGTTTCTTTCAGTTGGAAGCTGCCAGCGGTCTGTTACTGATCGCCGCTGCCGTTCTGGCTCTGATCATCAACAACTCGCCGCTGGCGTGGCTGTACAACGGCCTGCTGGACACCCCCGTGGTGGCGCAGATCGGCGCGCTTAAAATCGCCAAGCCGTTGCTGCTGTGGATCAACGACGGCCTGATGGCGTTGTTTTTCCTGCTGATCGGCCTGGAAGTGAAGCGCGAAGTGCTCGACGGCCAGTTGTCCAAACCGTCGCAAATCGTCCTGCCTGGCGCGGCAGCGATTGGTGGCATGGTGGTGCCGGCGCTGATCTACTGGTACCTCAATCGCGACACGCCACCGGCCCTCAACGGCTGGGCAATCCCGACCGCTACCGACATCGCCTTCGCCCTTGGCGTGCTGGCGCTGCTGGGCAAACGCGTTCCGGTCTCGCTGAAACTGTTCCTGATGACCCTGGCGATCATCGACGACCTCGGCGCGATCATCATCATTGCGATCTTCTATTCCGGCGCCCTGTCGACCCTGTCCCTGGCGCTGGCCGCGGCCTGTATTGCAGCGCTGATCGGGATGAACCGGCTCGGCGTGGTCAAGCTCGGGCCCTACATGATCATTGGCTTGATTCTCTGGGTCTGCGTGCTCAAGAGCGGTGTCCACGCCACGCTGGCCGGTGTGACCCTGGCTTTCTGCATTCCGCTGCGCACAAAAAATGCCGAGCCCTCGCCATTGCTGACCCTGGAACACGCCCTGCACCCGTGGGTCGCCTACGGCATTCTGCCGCTGTTCGCGTTTGCCAATGCCGGCCTGTCCCTGAACGGTGTCACCGTCGAAAGCTTTACTCACCACGTCCCCATGGGCATCGCCATCGGGCTGCTGCTGGGCAAGGCCGTCGGTGTCTTCGGCCTGACCTGGCTGGCCGTGAAAACCGGTATCGCCGCCCTGCCCCAAGGCGCCAATTGGGGCCAGATTCTGGGCGTGGCGATTCTTTGCGGCATTGGTTTCACGATGAGCCTGTTTGTCGGCTCGCTGGCCTTTGAGCCAGGCGTGAGTGATTTCGCCGGGATGGATCGCATGGGAATCCTGACCGGTTCGATTCTGGCCGCGCTGATCGGTTATGGGGTGACGGCGATGGCGAGTCGCAAGGGTTCCAGCCTTGCATCCTGATAAACCGCGATAACGCCTGGCGCCAATCCAGACTCACCTCAGCCAAAAACAAAAAACCCGATCAGTCACCTGATCGGGTTTTTTGTTTATCCGGCGTTTACGCTTAGTGCGAAACGCGGCTGGTGCCACCCACACTGGCGATACGCACACGCTCACCAACACGGAACACTTCGTTTGGCTGCACTTCCTGAACGTAGGCGCGCATGCTGCCATCGTCTTCACGCACGGTGATTTCCACGCCCTGGGTGCGGGTCAAGCCTTCTTCAGCGGCCGAACCGAGCAGACCGCCAGCTACAGCACCGACGACCGCAGCAACGACGCTGCCTTTGCCACCACCGATGGAGCTGCCACCAACGCCGCCGACCACTGCGCCTGCAGCGCCGCCGATCGGGGTTTTGGTGCCTTCGATTTTCACCGGACGCAAGGCTTCGATGGTACCCATGCGAACGGTCTGCACGCGACGCGCTTCGTCACGGGAGTAGGAGTCACCGGTCAGGCTCGATTGGCAACCAGTGAGCAACATCGCCATCGTGGAAAAGGAAGCAACCAGTAGTACAGACTTACGCATAGCATCAACTCCAAAGAACCGGATATTCATTAGACTCCGCAGCTTGACGCCTGTCACGGCATCGCCCGGATAAAATTGGCTTGATTCAGGCTCCGTTAAGGCGCCTCCACGAACTCACACAGTAGCGGCAAAAACGGAAAACTACCCCACTGGCCAAGGATTTTCATGGACTACTTTATCATTTTCGTTACTACCGTCGCTGGACTGTATTTCCACTGGTGGCTGTACGTACGGATAAAACGCTGGATGGACCGCGACCTGGCACTATCGCTGGCGGGCAAGGATGAGCAGAAAAAAGCCTTCATGCTCGAACGGTTGGCGAGTGCTCAGGCGCAGAAGATCAAGCGTCGAGACCTGCCGAAGTGGCTGGAGGCCGCTGCGGCAGACTATCCCGGTGGGTAAACTGCTCAGGGGGCCAGACGTTCAAGAATCCAGCCGGCACCCTGCTGGCGGTAATTGAGGCGGTCGTGCAGGCGGCTTGGGCGGCCTTGCCAGAATTCGATGCGCTCCGGCAGCAGGCGATAACCACCCCAGTGTTCCGGGCAATGCGGCTGGGTGTCGCTGAAACGTTGCTCGGTGTCCTTGAGCAGCGCTTCCAACTCGCCACGATCGGCGATCACGCGGCTCTGCGGCGATGCCCAGGCCCCCAGGCGACTGCCCAGTGGACGGACCTGATAATAGGCATCGGACTCCTCAGGCGTGACCTTCACCACCCGCCCTTCGATGCGCACCTGGCGCTCCAGCGCCGGCCAGAAAAACGTCATGGCCGCGAACGGATTCGTGGCCAGGTGTTGGCCCTTGGCGCTTTCGTAGTTGGTGAAAAAGGTGAAGCCCTGCTCGTCCAGGCCCTTGAGCAACAGAATGCGACAGTGCGGTCGACCGTCCTGGTCAACGGTGGCCAGGGTCATGGCATTGGCTTCCACCGGTGCCTGTTCGGTTTTCACCGCGTCGGCGAACCACTGGTGGAACAGCGCAAACGGCTCAGCCGGGGCTTGTGCCTCGGTCAAGCCATCACGAGTGTAGTCACGACGCATATCAGCCAGGCCCTGGGTCATGGCGCATTCCTTTTGGTTAACGAATCACTGCTTTGCAGTATCGGTGGCGGCGACTTTCTTGTCAGCCGCAGCGGCTTTGGCTGGCGCAGTCTTTTTCGCCGGCGTTGCGGTTTTCGCGGGTGTTTTCTTGGCCGGTGCTTTTTTGGCTGGCGCCTTTTTCATGGTCGGAACGGCCGCTTTTTTAGCAGCAGGGGCCGGTGTAACAGGTTTGGCGACCGGTTTGACGTCAGCGGCAGCGACCATGGTCACCGGGGCTGGCGCCGGCATGTTGTACTTGCTCAGCAACGCAACCATGGTGTTTTGCGGGGTCACCAGCAGTTCCACGCGGCGGTTCAACGCACGCCCTTGCACGCTGTCGTTGGCGGCACGCGGTGCATCACCGCCCAGGCCACGCAGCATCAAGCGATCACGCTGCAAACCACTGAGGCGGAAAATTGCCGCAACGGCCTGGGCACGCTCCTGGCTCAGTTTGACGTTGGCCGGTGCAGCGCCGGACGTATCGCTGTGGCCGAGGATCAAGACAGCGGTCTTTGGATCGGCTTCAAGGATTTTCGCGACCCGGGTAAACGGACCGAGTGTGTTCGGCAGCAGCATGGCCGGACGATCAGGGTTGAACGAGCCTTCGACAGGCGCAGTCACCACCAGCACGTTTTCGCGGCGCTCGAGTTGCATGTTGCTGCCCTTGACCGCCTCGCGCAGACGCGGTTCGTAGTCGTCAAGCCAGGCCTGGGTGACTTTCGGGTCTGCCATCGGCACAGCCTTGGCGGCGCTCTGCTCGCTGCCGCCGAACGGCCAGTACCACTTGCTGCCGCTAGCGGTTTCGGCCTTGGCCACCGCAACGGGTTTGACTTCAGGTTTCACCTCAGGCTTGACCGCGGGCTTG
Source organism: Pseudomonas sp. P5_A2_2 (assembly GCF_054177685.1). Lineage (NCBI taxonomy): Bacteria > Pseudomonadati > Pseudomonadota > Gammaproteobacteria > Pseudomonadales > Pseudomonadaceae > Pseudomonas > Pseudomonas sp. P5_A2_2. The sequence continues at coordinate 6,318 of NZ_JBGCUL010000076.1, read as the reverse complement.
CCGGCGCTGTCGTCGGAACCGAACGGCCAGTACCAGTGGCTGCCGCTTTCAGTCTTGGCAACGGGGGCCGTCGCGTCTTTCTGTGGAGTCTGTGCGCAACCGGTAATAGCGAAGCACAGGGCCAAGGCGAGGGTTTTATTGGATGACATTGGATATCCACAAAAATGAAGGCAAAAAAATCAGGCCACATCGGCCCGTATAAACAGACGCTTTGAAACTGGAAAGGCAATCGGGTTCCAGCACTGGAACCCGATAACCGCTTTTACAGACAAGTGGCCAGAACCCGCACCAGCTTTTGCGCGCGCGGATCCATCAAGACGTACGGCCCCAGGGTATTTGTCACAAATCCGAAGGCCACATCGTGCTCCGGGTCGGCAAAACCGATGGAGCCGCCGGCGCCGGGATGACCAAATGCCCGCGGACCAAGGCCGAAGGTGGCATTGGCGACGTCCGGTTGATCGAGCATGCAACCCAGGCCGAAACGGGTCTGGGTCAGTAAAGTCTTGTCCTCGCCGAGGCTGTGCTCGCGGGTCAGTTCATCGAGCATATCGCTTTCCAGCAGGCTGCCGTCGAGCAGGCCTGCATAGAAGCCGGCCAGGCTGCGGGCATTGCCATGGCCATTGGCGGCCGGCTGCTGCATGCGTCGCCACTCGGGTTTGTTGGTGCTGGTCATGATCGACGGCGGGTTGGTGAACGCCCGGGTCGTCATGGCCGTTGGCTCGCGCATGGTCACTTGCAGCAGGCGCTGGGCGGCGGCATCGCCGACATTGCCCTTGCCCCGCGCAATGTGGGCCACGCGATAGAACTCTTCGTCGGCCAGGCCCACATGGAAGTCCAGGCCCAAGGGTTTGGCGACCCGCGCGACGATGGATTCCCCCGGTCCACGACCGTCGGCACGGCGCAGCAATTCGCCGACCAGCCAGCCATAGGTGATCGCCGCATAACCGTGGYCTTCGCCCGGCGTCCACCATGGCGTTTCGGCGGCCAGGGCATCGACCATGGTTTGCCAGTCGTAAAGGGCTTCGGGGGCCAGTAACTCGCGCAATGCCGGAAGGCCGGCCTGATGGCAGAGCAATTGTCGCAGGGTGACGGACTCTTTGCCGGCGGCGGCGAACTCAGGCCAGTAGCGCGCGACCGGGGCATCCAGTTGCAGCTTGCCTTCGGCCACCAATTGCAGCGCGGTGACGGCGGTAAAGGTCTTGGTGCAGGAGAACAGGTTGGCGATGGTGTCGCTGTGCCAGGCCTCGGCCCCGTCCTTGTCGGCGGTGCCGGCCCACAGATCGAGGACGGTTTCGCCACCAATCTGAACGCACAACGCTGCGCCACGCTCCTGGGGATCGTCGAACAGCGCAGCGAACGCCTCTCGCACCGCTTCGAACTTAAGCTCGTAATGACCCTGAATCTGCACCCGCAACTCCCCGGATTAACGCTCTACAAAGTGGCGGGCATTGTTCCAGCCCTTGAGGGTTTTGGGAACAGGGTTGGGCCGGGCGGTTGTGGCGATTAATGACCTTTGCCGGAATGCCCGCCAGCGCCCTTCCCCGGCCCCTTGCCGGCCTCGGCCTTGCGGCCGCCCTCGGCGTCGTGACTGACTTTGTCGGCGGCGGCCGCAGCCTTCTCGGCCTCCTTGCCCAATTGCTCGACCGTCGTCAGGTTGCTCTTGCGCACGCTATCGACAAAGCCCTGGAACGGCAGATCAGTAATGCCCACCAACCCGAAGTGACCGTTTTCACCGTCAAGCAGGCGCCCGGTGACCGGTTGATCGAGGTACTGGAACCAATGCACGCCAACAATYGACGGCTCGCTCAAGGCCTGCTTGAGGAAGTTGGCATACGCCGCGCCGCGGTCCTCCTCCTTCGCCAACGGCGTGACGCCGCCCCAGAACGGGCCACGATCAGTCGAGCCGAAATTGAACTCGGTAATCAGCACGGGTTTGTCGAGACTGCGCAGTTTGGCGAAGTCGTAACCATCCTGGGGTTGCAGGGTATACATGTTGAAGCTCAACACGTCGCAGTACTGGGCGCAGGACTCCACGGCTTGCGGCGTGCTGATGGCGAAACGGCCGCCGAGCAGCAGCTGGTTCGGCGCATGCCACTTGAGTGAATCGGAGATGGTCTTGAAATAGGTGTCGGCAAAGACTTTCTGGAAGTATTTGAAGTCAGCCTCGATTTCCGGGTGCTCGGTACTTGGCAATGGCGGCACAAAATCCGGATCTTCCATCAGTTCCCAGGCCGGCAGATCAATGCCCCAGGCTTCCGACAGGCCAGCCTGATTGCGGTACTTGTCACGCAGCTGTTTGAGGAACGCGCGCTTGGCCGGCACGTCGGTGGTCATCTTCAAGGTACCGTAGGCCAGAGCATAACGGGCTTTCGGGTCATCGCCGGGACCGGCCCAGGCCAGTTCATTGTCAGCGTAGTAACCAATCAGCCACGGATCGTCACGATGGTCGCGAGCGGCAATCGCCACGGCACGTTCGGCGGCCATGGCAAAACGCGGGTCGAACGGGTCGGGCATGCCGCCCCACCAGTCGGTACCGGTGCTGATGCTGGCGTAGTCGCCGACGATCGACAGCGGCAAGGTGTACGGCACGCGATCAGCGTTGCCCAGTACGGGTGCGCTCCAGTTGCCAATGGTGTTGAAGCCCCAGGCCTGCAAGCGATCAAGGGTGTGACTGGCCCAGCGTTGCTCGTCGAACTGCGCTTTGCACGGTTCGACAGATTCTGGCTCTGCGGCTTTCGCTACCGTCGCTTCGGACTTGGCCGCYTCGGCAACGCCGGCCTTGGTTTCGCTGCCCAACGCGCAAGGATCGCCATACAGACGCTGCAGGTTGGCAGCGTAGAAGTCGTACCAGCGTCCGGCATTGTAGCCGCGTCCTTGATCGGCCCCGTTGCCGCCACGGTTGTCGCCTTCGCCGTAATGGCTGGCCAGGGCCTCGTCAACCTTGGGCAGGGATTCGAACATCCACTCGCGACCGGCAACGTAGGTCTGGTTGACGTCTGCAGCGACGGTGTTAACCCCTAGCGAATAAAACGGGTGTCCTTCCGGCGTCACCAGATACCAGCGTCCGTCGCGTTTCTCGGTGCGGAAAAAGCCGCTGGCCTTGAAGGACGGGCCTTTGGTCAAACCACCGAACTTGTCCAGGGAGGACTTTTCGCGATCGGCCAGCCAGGTTTTCAGTTGCTGCTGCTCCTTGCTGGCGGCGCCTTTCAGTTGATCGTCGCTGCTGATTTTTTCCGGCCATTTGGCCCGGGTCGACTGACCGTAAGCATCCACCAACCCGCCATACACAGCTTGGGTGACCGACTCGCCGTCCTGCACACCAAAGCGCTCCAGCAAGATGCTTTGCGCGACCTTCGGCTGGTCCATCGACAAGCTCACCGACACCACCTGGCTGCGATCCARTTCACCGGCGCTGCTGGCCAGCAACACGCGCTGCCCCTCGACAGTCATCGGCATCGGCGGGCCAGACTTCATGCCCTGGCTCAGCGGTGATGTCGCTTGCAAAGGCACCAACAGTGTTTGCGCAGGCCCCGCCGGCAGATCGACGCGGCTGACCAGTGTCTTGCCGTCGTTGCTCTGGATGGTTACGTACAGGGTCAAGGCCCAGTTCATGGCGTTCTGGATCCGCAGGCTCATGACGCCCGACTGCGACCAGTCCCAGGCGCCGGTTTGCGGAGTCAGGCGCAAAGTCGGTCGGGCGACCGGGTTGAACGTCACCCGGCGCAGCACTTCGCCCTCGGGGGTTTGCTCGGCGTTGGATTGCGGCAGGCTGGCGTCCTGAGTCGCCACCTGGACCACGTCGGCGGGGCGCACAAAGTTGAACAGCGTCTGCGGACTGGCGGGAGCGGCCAGCAGCGGTGTTGCGAACAGCAGGGCAAAAACAGCAGGCAACGAACGGCAAATCATGAGAACGAAAATCTCCCTAACGACCTTCAATGGGCCAGTGGAAAAGCGATGGCAGAGAGATAGACAACGCGGTGGGCAAAACCGCCCACCGGTGTTTCAGGAAATTTCTCGACGGAACGGCGGCAACGCGTTGAGGATGGCTTTGCCATAGCGCTGGGTCACCAGGCGCCGGTCGAGCAAGGTGATGGTGCCGCGGTCTTCTTCGGTGCGCAGCAAGCGACCACAGGCCTGGACCAGCTTCAGCGAGGCGTCCGGCACGGAGATTTCCATGAACGGATTGCCCCCCCGGGCTTCGATCCATTCGGACAAGGCTGCTTCGACCGGATCATCAGGTACCGAGAATGGAATCTTGGCGATGACCACGTGCTCGCAATAGGCACCGGGCAAGTCGACCCCTTCGGCGAAGCTCGCCAGGCCGAACAACACGCTGGAGTCGCCGCCATCGACTCGCGCCTTGTGCTTGTTGAGGGTTTCCTGCTTCGACAGGTTGCCTTGGATGAACACTTGCTTGCGCCAGTCGCGGTCGAGGCCGTCGAACACGTCCTGCATCTGTTTACGCGAGGAAAACAGCACCAGCGTACCCCGCGAGCCTTCGACCAACTCAGGCAGATCCCGAATGATCGCGGCGGTATGCGCTGCTGCATCACGGGGGTCGGCGTTCAGGTTCGGTACCCGCAACACACCGGCATCGGCATGATGGAACGGGCTTGGCACCACCGCCGTCACGGCTTTTTTCGGCAGGCCGGCGCGCATGCGGAAGCGGTCGAAGGTGCCGAGGGCAGTCAAGGTCGCCGAAGTCACCAGACAGCCATACGCCACGTTCCACAGGTTGCGGCGAAGCATTTCCGCCGCGAGGATAGGACTGGCGTTGACCTCGATGTCGAATAGTGAGCCGCTTTCGGCCAGGGTCAGCCAGCGGGCCATGGGCGGGTTGTCTTCCGGGTCTTCGACGGTGAAGGCGGTCCACAGCTCCCAGTTGCCGGAAGAGCGCGACAGCAAGCTGCCGAACAGTGGATACCACTCTTCGGCCTGGTTGCTGGCGATGCCGATGTTGACCTCGCCGTCCATGCCTTCCTTGAGCAGGTCGGTCAGGCGGGTGAACAGGTCGGTCAGGCGCGCGAAGCCTTTCTTCAGCTCGATGCCCATTTCACGCATGTGCTCGGGAATCACCCCGCCGACGAATCGGTGACGCGGGCGCTCGCGGCCTTCAACGTCTTCGCCGGGTTTGAAATCGGCAATCTGCTCGCAGGCGGTGAACATGAACTGCTGCTGGGTCTTGATCTCCCGCGCCAGCTCCGGCACCTGCTCGATCAACTTGCCCAGGTCGCCCGGCAACGGGTGCTGGGCCAGCAGTTTGGTGAGGTTCTTGGCGGTGGTTTCCAGCCAGTCGGCGGTGGAGCGCAGGCGCGTGTAATGGGCGAAGTGGCCGATGGCCTTGTCTGGCAGGTGATGGCCTTCGTCGAACACGTAGATCGTGTCGCGTGGGTCCGGCAGCACAGCGCCGCCGCCCAGGGCTAGGTCGGCCAGGACCATGTCGTGGTTGGTGACGATCACGTCGACCTTGCCCATACCTTCGCGGGCCTTGTAGAAGGCGCACTGGCCGAAGTTCGGGCAATGACGGTTGGTGCACTGGCTGTGGTCGGTGGTCAAGCGCGCCCAGTCGGCGTCTTCGAGGGCGGTGGACCAACTGTCGCGGTCGCCGTCCCACTTATTGCCGGCGAGCTTCTCGATCATGCTGGTGAACAGCTTCTGGCTGGCCTCATCGACCTCGATCTTGAAACCCTCTTCTTCGAACAACTGCGCCGTGGCGGTCTGTGCGTGACCTTCCTGGAGCAACATGTCGAGCTTGGACAGGCACATGTAGCGCCCGCGGCCCTTGGCCAGGGCGAAGCTGAAGTTCAGCCCGCTGTTGCGCATCAGGTCGGGCAGGTCCTTGTAGACGATCTGCTCTTGCAGGGCCACGGTGGCCGTGGCGATCACCAGGCGTTTGCCGGCGGCCTTCGCCGTGGGGATCRCCGCCAGACTGTAGGCCACGGTCTTGCCGGTGCCGGTGCCGGCTTCCACCGCGACTATCGCGGGGTCGCCACTGCGCCGGCCTTCGTCGTCGGTGTCGATGTCACCCAGGACCTTGGCGACTTCGGCGATCATCAGGCGTTGGCCATAACGCGGCTTGAGGCTCTTGGCTTCGAGAAAACGCGAGTAGGCGCCCTGGATCGTGGTTTTGAGTTCAGTGCTGATCATGGATTGTCGGGCGCAAAAAACGCTGGATAAATTTTCAGTAGTTTGAGGGGGCGTTCTCAGTTAGTTTCCACGCCGCGTTGTCGCCTTAAAGCGAGCCAGGCAAGGCGCAGGCCGCTGGGAATGGTTGTTCCCTTTCCAAGGCCTGCAACGCAGTCTGGCTCGCTTTAAGGC
>NZ_JBGCUL010000075.1:0-11454 GCF_054177685.1 Pseudomonas sp. P5_A2_2 | reverse complement strand
CTGCTGTTGTGCGTGAACAATCGCAGGAGAATGCCGCGCCGGGCCATGAATTCCTGCAGTTCTTCGGCGCGCTCGGTGATCAGCCACTGGAACAGCGCACAACCGCCCTGAGGCTGGAACCCTTGTTGTTCCAGCATCGACGCAAGGCGCTCGCTGGCCTCATCCGCGCGCACCCGTTGCCGCGTCTGCCCTTCGGTATCGCGCAGGCAGGCCTGGCCCACTACCCGGGTTGCCCCGCTCACGGCCCACGGCCCCACTTGTTCAGCCAGCAACTTGAGCAACTTGCGCTCGGCCAGCACAAACCCCAGGCGCACACCGGCCAGGCCGAAAAACTTGCCGAAGGAGCGCAGGACGATCAACCCGACTTGATGGGCAAACGGCGCCAGGCTCAGTTGCGGCGTGTTATCCATGAACGCTTCGTCCACCACCAGCCAGCCACCGCGCTGGGCCAGCCGCGCGTGCCAGTCGAGCAGGCGACTGGGGGTGAGGCTCAGGCCTGTGGGGTTATTCGGGTTGACCACCACCAGCACATCGAAACTGTCGATAAAGAAGTCGACTTCGTGCTCCAGCACTTCACGCACGATGTAGCCGTTACGACGCCACGCTTCAGCGTGCTCGGCATAACACGGCGACAGCACGCCGACCTTGCCTGCCCGACGCAATCGCGGCAGCAGCTGGATTGCCATTTGCGAGCCGGCCACCGGCAATGCCTGCAAGGTGCCGTAGTAATCACAGGCGGCTTGCTCCAGGCCATCGTCCGCTTCCGGCAAACGAGCCCAGGCCCGCAGCGGAATATCCGGCACCGGGAACGGCCAGGGCGCAAGGCCCGTCGACAGGTCCAGCCAGTCGGCTTCCTCTATGCCGTATTCGAGCGCCGCCTTGCGCAATCGCCCACCGTGCTCAAGCATAAAATTCGGCCCCCAGGCAGAGAATCAGCAGCCATAACCATACCCCGCGCTGGACCAATTGCCAGCCTCGGTCAATGGAGTCGGCATCCGCCGGCACACCTTCGCCCAACTGTGGACGCTGATGCAGTTCGCCGTGATAAATCGCCGCTCCGCCCAATTCGACGCCAAGGGCACCCGCCCCTGCCGCCATCACCGGGCCAGCGTTCGGGCTGTCCCAGGTCGGGCCCTGGGTGCGCCAGCATTTCAACGCCAGCCGGGTTTTACCCAGCAGCGCGTAAGTCAGTGCCACCAGGCGCGCAGGAATGTAATTGAGCACGTCGTCGACCTTCGCCGCCGCCCAGCCAAACCGTTCGAAGCGCTCATTGCGATAGCCCCACATCGCATCCAGGGTATTGCTCAGGCGGTAGAGCACCACGCCCGGCGCACCCGCCACGGCAAACCAGAACAACGCCGCGAACACTGCGTCGCTGCCGTTCTCCAGCACCGACTCGGTGGCGGCACGGGCGACTTCGGTTTTATCCAGATCACTGGTTTTACGGCTGACCAGATAACTCACGCGTTTGCGCGCTTCATCAAGATCATCGCCGCGCAATGCCTTGGCCACAGGCGTGACGTGCTCACCGAGGCTGCGCATACCGAGGGCGCAATAGAGCGCGAGAATCTCGACGATCCAGCCGACATAAGGCGCCCAGGAGAATGCCGTGACCAGCAATGTCAGCGGCAACACGGCAATCACCCACGCAGTGACGCCATGACTGCGCCAGCCGCGACCGCCACCATTGAAGCGTTGCTCGATGCGCTCGGCAAAACGGCCGAACGCCACCAGCGGATGCCAGCGTTTGGGTTCGCCCAGCAGCGCATCCAGCGCAACCGCGGCGACACTCAACAACGCCACACTCATTGACTCACTCCCCAATAATTTTCATACAGCAATTCATGTAGCGGACGCGCCTGCGCCCAGCCTTCGAGCACCAGCATCGGTGCCGGATAGAACTCCTTCACCGGCCCCAGGCACAGCACGGCCAGAGGCTTGGCTCCAGGTGGCAACTTCAGCAAATCGGCCAGGGCTTGCGGTTCGAACAGCGACACCCAGCCCATGCCCAGCCCTTCGGCGCGGGACGCCAGCCACAGGTTCTGGATAGCACAGGACAGCGAGGCCATGTCCATTTCCGGCAGCGTGCGGCGGCCGAAGATATGCTGCGCGCGATCGTCCATCAGGGCGGCGACCAGTACCTCGGCGCAATCGTTGATGCCTTCGACCTTGAGCTTCATGAACTCATCGCTGCGCTCACCGAGGGCTTCGGCGGTGCGAATGCGTTCTTCTTCCACCAGGGCCTGGATTTGTCCGCGCAAGGCGCGATTACTGATGCGGATGAAGCGCCAGGGCTGCATCAGGCCGACACTGGGCGCCTGATGTGCCGCCTCGAGCAGGCGTCGCAGCAATTCGGGCTCGACGGTGCCGCCGCTGAAGTGGCGCATGTCGCGGCGTTCGGCGATGGCGCGGTAGACCGCAGCGCGTTCGGCTTCAGAGAATGCGTTGTCGGTCATGGCCTCTTCGCGGGCAAGCCCGCTCCCACAGGGTTTTGGTCAGGCGCAAACAGCGCGGCAATCGCCGAGGGGTTAGACGGAAAATAAAAGTGCACATAAGAAGCAGTCATCCGCCCCTCACGATAGACCGCCTCTGCTCCACGCCCGCCGTTAGGGCTCAAACCCCGGGCAATCGGCGCCAGTTCAGTGGTGGTCAACGAATGGTGATAGGTGTGCCCGCGCAGCGAACCTTCTGGCAGTTCCACCGCCTGCAACGCCAGCGCGGCCAGACGCTTTTGCATCACCGCATCCCCGGCCAGCAAGCCAACCAGTTCAGCGCGAGTGCCCTCGACATCGGTCAGGGAATCTAGCAGATACAGCATGCCGCCACACTCGGCGAGCAAGGGTTTGCCTGCCCGGTGGTGAGCGCGAATCGCATCGAGCATCACGGTGTTTTGCGCCAGCGCGACATGGTGCAGCTCAGGGTAACCGCCCGGCAGGTACAGGCTGTCCGCCTCCGGCAACCCACGGTCGCGGATCGGCGAGAAGAACGCCAACTCGGCGCCCATCGCCCGCAGCAGATCCAGGCTCGCGCCGTAGGTGAACGCGAAGGCTTCATCACGGGCGACGGCAATGCGCACACCGGCCAGCAGCGGTGCGGCTGCGATGACATCAGGGGCGGCGAACTCGACCGCCGGCGGCAGAGCGACCTCGCAACTGCTGGCCAGGGCATCGGCTGCCGCGTCGAGGCGCAGGTCGAGATCGTTCAACTCACTGGCCTGCACCAGCCCCAGGTGCCGACTCGGCAATTCGATCCCGGTTTCCCGGGACAGCGCGCCGTACCAGCGCAGACCTTCAGTCAGGCTGCCTTCGAGCAGTTGCGCATGGCGCAGCGTGCCGACGCGATTGGCCAGCACGCCGGCGAACGGCAAGTCCGGCTGATAACGCGCCAGCCCCAGAGCCAAAGCGCCGAAGGTCTGGGCCATGGCGGTGCCATCGATCACACCCAGCACCGGCACACCGAAATGCCGCGCCAGATCGGCGCTCGACGGCGTACCGTCGAACAGCCCCATAACGCCTTCGATCAGGATCAGGTCTGCTTCAGCGGCGGCTTCCCACAGCAGCCGGCGACTTTCTTGCTCACCAACCATCCACATGTCCAGTTGATACACCGGCGCACCGCTGGCGCGCTCGAGAATCATCGGATCGAGAAAGTCGGGGCCGCACTTGAACACGCGGACCTTGCGCCCCTGATTGCGATGCAATCGGGCCAGCGCCGCGGTGACGGTGGTCTTGCCCTGGCCAGAGGCCGGCGCGGCAATCAGTACCGCCGGACAGTGTCGAGGCTGACTCACAATTCGACGCCTTTCTGCGCTTTGATCCCGGCCTGGAAGGCGTGTTTGATCACGCCCATTTCGGTGACGGTGTCAGCCATCTCGATCATTTCCGGCTTGGCGGCACGCCCGGTGACCACCACGTGTTGCATCGGCGGCCGGGACTGCAAGTCACTGAGCACCTGATCGAGATCGAGGTAGCCATGCTTGAGGGCGATGTTCAGTTCATCCAACACCACCAGACCGATGGACGGATCGCACAGCAGTTGCCGGGACACCGCCCAGGCGGCTTCGGCGGCGGCGATGTCGCGCTGGCGGTCCTGGGTTTCCCAGGTAAAGCCTTCGCCCATCACATGAAAACGCACCTGCTCGGGAAAGCGCCGGAAGAACAACTCTTCGCCCGTGCTGTTACGGCCCTTGATGAACTGCACCACGCCGCATTGCATGCCGTGCCCCATGGCGCGGGCAAGCATGCCGAAGGCCGAACTGCTCTTGCCCTTGCCGTTGCCGGTCAGCACCAGCAGCAGGCCACACTCGTTCGGGGAATTGGCGATGCGCTCGTCGATCACGGCTTTTTTGCGCTGCATGCGCGCCAGATGGCGTTCGTCACGATCGGGGGTATCAGTCATGGGGGAGCTCTCCGTTGAGGCAGGAATAACGGCGGGCAGGCACAAAAATAGAAGGCAACAAGCCTGGCATCGCCCACCGTGACGCCGCTGGATGAATCAGGCCGGTCTCCGGGCTCATGAGTGGCCGCGGGGCCAGACTGCGCGCCTTCCCGCATCGAATCGACACAGTGGCATCAGCACAGTTTTCACTCATTTACCGTTGCGGGGGCAGCGCCGGAATTGCGGGCCTTCGACCAATAGAAGGACTCACTCACCGGCTTCCCTGTTTCACTCTGTCGACCCAAGCCACAGAGCACCTGAAACAAGCCGCGAAGGTTAGAGGGTTGGGGGTGGAGCGTCAATTAAAGCCGGGAGGCGATCGACCGATTGACTGCCATCAATCAATAAACTGACGTCAATCTTGTGCCACACTCCCAGCAGTGATATCAAAGAGCCACAACCTCACAACACAACAACAAGGGTGAGCCCATGCAAGGCATGATCATCAGCAATCCAAAGCTGGAATTCCTGCGCCCGGTGCTTGAGCGCTGGTTCGAATGCATCGACCGTTACAACGCCGTCCGCGGTGATGGCGACACACCGTACTGGCACGACGAAAAAGCCAATCTCGGACTGCTGTCTGCCGCCGCCTGGATGGCCGAGATGGTCACGCTGCAACAGACACCAACCCGCAAACAGACCGACGAAGGCGAGCGCAACAGCCGCGCCGACCTGTTCCTCGCCTCGCCGGAAACCCGCGCCTACATCCAGACCAGCCAGCGCTGGCCACGGGTCAACAGCCTCAACCTGTCCCAGGCCCTGCTCGATATCGCCAGCGATGCGAAGCGCCTGAGCCACGCCAGCGACCTGAAACTCGGCTGCCTGTTCGTCGCCCCGCAAAAAGCCCAGCAAGGCGCAACGCCGGAAGAACTCCAGGACATGGTCGACGACCTGCAAAAGGAACACACCTGCGCGGTCGCCTGGTATTTCCCTTATGCCTACCGCAAGTTGCGCAACGAAGCCGGCAACTATCACCCCGGCATTGCGGTGCTGTTCAAGGAAGCTCGCGGCTGAGGCATTGAACCATCGCACGACAACGCTTCTCTATGATTAGAACAAGGCATTCGTAGGGAAGACCAGCATGCGCACGCCCCCGCTCGCTCTCGTTGTCGCGCTCTGCACAGGGCTCGCCGCTTGTGGCGAGACCTCTCGCCTGCAAGTCTCCGACGGCACCGGCCCGTCCCCCCGACTACCAGAACCCGACAAGACCCTGGTTCCGACCGTGAACATCGCCCCGGCCATCGGTTGGCCGCAGGGCGCAAAACCTGTCGCCGCCACGGGCACTCAAGTGGCCGCTTTTGCCGAAGACCTGGATCACCCCCGCTGGCTTTATGTGCTGCCCAATGGCGATGTGCTGGTGGCGGAAACCAATGCACCACCCAACCCCGAAGACGGCAAAGGCATTCGCGGCTGGGTCGCGAAAAAAGTCATGGAGCGCGCCGGGGCCGGCGTGCCCAGCGCGAACCGCATCACTTTGCTGCGCGACAAGGACCACGATGGCGTCGCGGAAACCCGCACGGTGTTTGTGCAAAATCTCAACTCCCCCTTCGGCATGACGCTGGTCGGCAATGACCTGTATGTGGCCGATACTGATCGCCTTCTGCGCTTTCACTATGAAAGTGGCGAGACGCAGATCCAGTCACCACCGATCAAGGTGATTGACCTGCCGGGCGGCCCGTTGAACCACCACTGGACCAAAAACGTCATCGCCAGCAAGGACGGCAGCAAGCTCTACGTCACCGTAGGCTCCAACAGCAACGTCGCGGAAAACGGCATGGACAAGGAATCAGGTCGCGCAGCGATCTGGGAAGTGGATCGCGCCACCGGCCAGCACCGGATCTTCGCCTCCGGCCTGCGCAACCCCAACGGCATGGCCTGGGAACCGCACAGTGGCGCACTGTGGACCGCGGTCAACGAACGAGATGAAATTGGCAGTGATCTGGTACCGGACTACATCACCTCGGTGAAGGACGGCGCTTTTTATGGCTGGCCGTACAGTTACTACGGCCAGCATGTCGATATTCGCGTCGCGCCACAAAACCCGGACCTGGTGGCCAAGGCCATTGCCCCGGACTACGCCGTCGGCCCGCACACGGCGTCACTGGGCCTGACCTTCGCCGAAAACAGCAAGCTGCCGGCGCCATTCACCCAAGGGGCATTCATCGGTCAGCACGGCTCCTGGAACCGCAAGCCCCACAGTGGTTACAAAGTGATTTTCGTGCCCTTCCGTGCGGGCAAACCTGCAGGAAAACCGGTTGACGTGCTTTCCGGATTCCTCAACGACAAGGAAGAAGCCATGGGCCGCCCGGTGGGCGTGGTGATCGACCGGCAGGGTGACTTGTTGGTGGCCGATGATGTGGGGAACAAGGTGTGGCGGGTATCGGCTGCCAGGTAACACCATCCCGGGTGAACACAGAACCCTGTGGGAGCGAGCTTGTCTCCGGGCGGCGATCCGACGATGAGGCCGGCACATTCAACATCGATGTTGACTGACCTACCGCCATCGCGAGCAAGCTCGCTCCCACAGGATGTCCAGCTCAACGTTTGCGACAGAGTGTTAGCCCATCACCCAACGGCAACAACGACAGATCCACCCGCGCATCATCCTTCAACGCCCGGTTGAGCGCCTGGATCGCCCGGGTGTCCGCGCTCTCGGGGTTGGCCTCAAGCACGCGCCCGCTCCACAAGGTGTTATCGAACACCGCCAGCCCGCCGACCCGCAGCAATCCCAGGGCGTGTTCCAGATAACTCGGGTAGTTGGCCTTGTCGGCATCGATGAACACCAGGTCGTACTGCCCGCCCTGCCCTTGTCGCTCAAGCTCGGCGAGGGTCTCCAGCGCCGGGGCCAGGCGCAGGTCAATCCGTCCGGTGAGCCCCGCTTCCTGCCAGTACCGTCGTGCGATGGCGTTGTAGTCACCGGGGATATCACAGCAAATCAGCGAGCCGTCAGCCGGTAATGCCGACGCCATGCACAGGGCGCTGTAACCGGTGAAAGTGCCGACCTCGAGCAAGCGCCTGGCCCCCGTCAGTTTCACCAGCAAAGCGAGAAACTGCCCCTGCTCCGGCGCCACMTGCCAACGTGCCATCGGCAGCGCCTGGGTCTCATCGCGCAAGCGCTTGAGCAGTGGCGTTTCGCGCAGGGAGACATCGAGCAGGTATTGGTACAGGGCGTCGTCGAGATTAAGCGTGCGAGCAGTCATGATCAGCAGCTCCGGACATTACGGGTTGCGCGCCAGATGTTCAGGCTGCAGAACACKCTTGGCGCTCAGATACGCTTTTTGCCAATAGGCCTTGGACAGACTGTCGAGCTTCACGGTGCCGCCGGTGGCCGGTGCGTGGACGAAGCGCCCTTCTCCCACGTAGATGCCGGCATGACTGACCTGGGAACCGCCATTGGTGGCGAAGAAAATCAGGTCACCGGTTTGCAGGCCTTCCTTGCCCACATTCGCCGCTTGCATGGAGATCATTTCGCGAGTGGTGCGCGGCAAGGAAATACCGGCGACATCGCGGTACACATAACCGATCAGGCCGCTGCAATCAAATCCGGAATCCGGCGTATTACCACCCCAACGATAAGGCGTGCCCACCAGGCCGAGCGCGCGAAACAGCACGTCTTCCGCCTCGGGCGAAAAAGCTTGCGGGGATCCGAATACGATGGGAGCGCGAACCACCTGCGCTGGTGGCGGTGTGCGGCTGGCGCAGGCACTGAGCAGCGCTGCGAAAAACATGATTGCGAGGCGGGCCGACGTCGTCATAAGCAGAGCATCCTGATCTGGCTGCGGCTTTTTTCTGCCGGGAGTGCAGAAAAGAAAACCGCCTGCGCGGGACGCAGGCGGTTTGCCATCATTCATAGATCAGGATTCTAGCGGTTATATGGCAAACTTCAAGTAAGACTTTAAGTTCGCCTTACAAACTGTCCGCTTACTTACGTGCAGTGACGATTGGCGACGCGTTAGGTGCCATCGCCAGGGCGCGCTTGGCTTCGATGAAGCTCTTGTTCCAGTAACTGTCGCCCAGGCTATCGATCCGCACACCACCGCTGCGGCGGCTGCTGGAGTGGATGAACTGGTTGTCACCCAGGTAGATCCCGGCGTGACTGACACGACCGCGACGGCCATTGGTTGCGAAGAACAGCAGGTCGCCCGGCTCAAGCTTGCTGCGCGAGACCAGCGGAGCGTCCACGTTGATCATTTCGCGGGTGGAGCGTGGCAGGTTCATGCCCGCCTCTTCGCGAAACAGGTAACCGATGAAACCGCTGCAATCGAAGCCGGCTTCAGAAGTACCGCCGAAACGGTAACGGGTACCGATCAGGGACATGCCACGTTCGAGGATGCTGTCGGCCAGGACCGGAAGCTGGTAGGACTTGCCGCCAGCGAAGTCGGCCAGTTCTTTTTCGGTTGCCTTTTCTTCCTGGTAAAAAACTTCCTGATAAAGAGCGGAAGACTGGGCAGTTGCAGAATTCTTGAGCTGTTGTTGTTGCTCTTGCTGGGACACCGGAGTGTGGGCAGCGCAACCGAACAACAGGGTGACGAGTGCGAGAGGCACGAGGGGTGCGAAGCGCTTTAGCATGGGCACGACCGTGGCTGATAGTTGTAAAGAAGCCGAGACTATGCCCGCTATCATCCTCATTTGCAAATTCAATCGATCTTTTTGTGACTTTTCCGTTTCTCGTTTACTTCTAAGCGCTTAAGCCCATTTTAAACCTACACGCAGCCCGCAACCGGGCAGGAAAGCGGGGTTTCTGGCGCCCGAAATTCGCCGAACTGGCTAAAAGCCCCGGATTCAGCGGGTTTACCAGCCGAGGGTTTCTTTCAAAAACGGGATTGTCAGCTTGCGCTGAGCCTGGAGGGAGGCCTGATCGAGACGCTCGAGCAGCTCGAACAGCGCACTCATGCTGCGGGTACCGCGAGTCAAAATGAAATGCCCGACTTCGTCGGTCAGGTGTAGTCCGCGACGAGATGCGCGCAATTGCAGGGCGCGCAATTTGTCCTCATCGGACAGCGGGCGCATCTGGAAGATCAAGGCCAGGGTCAGGCGCGACTTGAGATCCGCCAGCTTCACCGGCAACTCACGGGGGGATGTCGACGCGGCAATCAGCAAGCGTCGGCCGCTGTCGCGCAAGCGATTGAACAGATGAAACAGCGCCTCTTCCCAGTCCGCCTTGCCGGCAACCGCCTGCAGGTCATCGAGACAGACCAGTTCGTACTGTTCAAGGTTGTCGAGAATTTCAATACCGCGATCGAGCAGCTCGGCCAGCGGCAGATAGACCGCAGGCTCCCCCAATTGCTCGAAGCGCAGGCAGGCGGCCTGCAACAGATGCGTACGCCCTACCCCATCCTTGCCCCAAAGGTATATCAGGCTCTCGGTCCAGCCGGCGTCGGCTTCGCACAGCCGCTCGACATAGCCGAGTGCAGCGGCATTGGCGCCTGGGTAGTAATTGATAAAGGTGGCGTCGTCACGCAGACGCACACCTAGGGGCAGCTGAATCGGTTTCATCCTGACTGAACAGTTCCAAAGGAACCGTTAGTGGCCTCTGTGTAAAGTTTGCGAAGTTTATACCCGTGAGCCGGGCCGCACAATGCGACAGACCACAAGCAAAATCAAAGGTTTGCGTTAATGCACCGGTTTTATGACCGTTTCTTTGGCGGTGCATGTGACAGTCGCGCGATGCAAGCAGGCTGACCCGCCATGAACCCAGGCAACCCGCCATCACCCATCGACGCCTCTTACCACTCCGGCTCGTCGACACTCCCGTAGATTTCAGAATCCTTATACAAATCATGCACATGACGCACCAGCACCATGATCACCGCCGCGACCGGCAATGCCAGTAGCACACCGGTAAAGCCAAACAGCTCACCACCGGCCAGAATCGAGAAAATCACCGCCACCGGGTGCAGGCCAATCCGGTCACCAACCAGCAACGGCGTCAGCACCATACCCTCCAGCGCCTGGCCGACCATGAACACCGCGACAATGCCGAGCATCGGGTAAAGATCACCACCGAACTGGAACAACCCCGCAAGCAGCGCCGCGCCAATGCCGATGATAAAACCCATGTACGGCACGATCGCCGCCAGACCGGCAATCAGGCCAATCAACAAGCCCAGTTCCAGCCCGACCAGCATCAGGCCCGCTGCGTAGATCACACCCAAGGCCACCATCACCAGCAACTGTCCGCGCACGAAGGCTCCGAGCACTTCATGGCATTCACCCGCCAGGGATACTGCGCGCGCTTCACGATCACGGGGCAGCAGGCCGCGGACCTTGGCCATCATCAGATCCCAATCCCGCAGCAGGTAGAAGCTCACCACCGGAATCAACACCAGGTTCGCCAACCAGCCGATCAACGCCAGCCCCGAGGCCGTAGCATGGCTCAACACGACGCCGACAATATCAGTGGTCTGACTCATATGCTCGCTGATGGCGGCCTTGAGCTTGTCGAACTTCCAAAAACCTTCCGACAGGCCGAATTTCGATTGCGCCCAGGGCAACGCCGTGTGCTGCAGCCAGTCGAGCATCTGCGGGGCCAGCTCATACAAACGAAACAACTGCCTGGCGAGCAACGGCACCAAGACCAACAGCAGCGCGGTGAAGATCAATGTAAAGAGGGTAAACACCGCCACGACACCCCAGGTTCGAGACAGGCCTGCCTTCTCCAGCCGATCCACCAGCGGGTCGAACAAGTAGGCCAACAGCAGCGCCACCAGGAACGGCGTCAGGATCGGATGCAACAACCAGACAAACGCACAGAGCAGGACCACCCCACCGAGCCAGAACCAACGCCGCGTATCGGCCATGAACCACTCCATTGCTTCTATATAAAGAAAGAAAAACTACCAGCGAAAACGCAGCTGCGGTGTCGGGGCCGGCGCTGCGACAGACACCGAGCCGCCGGTGGYAGGCTGAGCGGGCGCTGCCGGGGCCGGTGCCTGACCCGCTGGCGCTTCCTGCAGCCTCGCCAGCGACAGTTGTGCACGCAGTTGATCGGCGCTGCCATTGACCCTATAGACAATC
>NZ_JBGCUL010000074.1:0-11531 GCF_054177685.1 Pseudomonas sp. P5_A2_2 | reverse complement strand
GATATAAGTGTTGACTGTCATGCCGCCATCGCGAGCAGGCTCGCTCCTACAATGAATTGCGCTAAATCGAGGGTCACTCGGTGAATGGAATACTCTCGACCACCTCCAGGTCATACCCGGTCAAACCCGCATACTTCAGTGGCGGCCCCAGGTGGCGCAATTTGCCAACACCCAGGTTCTGCAGGATCTGCGCTCCAGTGCCCACCTCCGAATAAATCCGCGACTGCGAACGGCTGAACTGCCGTGGCGGCTGGGTCAATTGCGGCACGCGTTCGAGCAACGCCTGGGAGGATTCGTGATTGGCCAGCACCACCACCACGCCGTGGCCTTCGGCGGCGACTCGCTGCAAGGCGGCCCACAACGTCCAGTTGCTCGGCCCGCTGTATTCGGCGCCGACCAGGTCGCGCAACGGGTCAATCACATGCACCCGCACCAGCGTCGGCTCATCGCGACGCAAATCGCCCATGACCATAGCCATGTGGACACCTCCTTCGATGCGATCCTCAAAGGTGATCAGACGAAAGGTGCCATGCACGGTCGGCAGGTCACGTTCACCAATGCGCACGATGGTGTGTTCGGTGCTCAGGCGATAGTGAATCAGGTCGGCGATGGTGCCGATCTTGATCCCGTGCTTGCGCGCGAACACTTCCAGGTCCGGGCGGCGGGCCATGGTGCCGTCGTCGTTCATCACTTCGACGATCACCGAGGCGGGCGTATGGCCGGCCAGGCGGGCCAGGTCGCAGCCGGCTTCGGTATGGCCGGCACGGGTCAGTACGCCGCCTTCCCGGGCGCGCAACGGGAAGATATGGCCGGGTTGCACGATGTCGGCAGGGCCGGCATGGGCGGCGACAGCGGCGGCCACGGTGCTGGCACGATCTGCAGCGGAAATGCCAGTGGTCACACCGACGGCGGCCTCGATAGACACGGTGAAGGCGGTGCTGAACACGCTGCCGTTGCTCGGCACCATCTGCTCCAGGCCCAGGCGCTTGCAGTGCTCGTCGGTCAGGGTCAGGCAGATCAGGCCCCGGGCTTCACGGGCCATGAAACTGATCGCCTCGGGTGTGCAGCAATCGGCGGCCAGCAACAGGTCGCCTTCGTTTTCCCGGTCTTCATCGTCCACCAGCAGGACCATTTTGCCGAGGCGGTAATCTTCGATGATTTCTTCGATGCTGTTGAAGGCCATGCTGGAGTCTCGGTATTTGTTGGATTGGTAATGTGGTATACCATAATACAAAATAAACCGAGAGGTCACTATGAAGGCGTACTGGATTGCTCATGTGGATGTCACTGACCCTGATCAATACAGCCAATACACTCAGCGGGCGCCGCAGGCGTTTGCCTTGTATGGCGGTCGGATTCTGGCGCGGGGTGGGCGCAGCGAGGCGATGGAAGGTAGGTCTACGCCGCAGCGCAGTGTGGTGATCGAGTTTGATTCCTATGAGCAGGCGGTGGCTTGCTATCACTCGGCGTTGTATCAGGAGGCGAGGGGGCACCGTGAGGGTGTGGCGAAGGCAGAGGTGATTATTGTCGAGGGCATGGCGCCGCTCTAACCAACACCGCTTGACCCYGTAGGAGCGAGCCTGCTCGCGAAAAACGTCAGAGCAACGCGTTCGGTCAGTCAGCACGCGTCATCGTTGACGACCATCGCGAGCAGGCTCGCTCCTACAGGGGAGTGGGGGATTTTTCAGCGGATGAAATGGATTTTGCCGCTGTCGTCATTACCCATGTAAATGCCATACACCCCAGCCTGACGCTCTTCGATATRGCGCTCAAGGATCTGCCGGATCGCCGGGTAGTAAATACTGTCCCAGGGAATGTCCTCGGGCGCGAAGAATTGGTAGTCGAGGGTTTCCGGGCCGTACTGCCCGGTAATCTCCAGCGCGATGGCGCGGAAGATGATGTACACCTCGCTGATCTGCGGCACGCTGAAGATCGAATAGGGCGAGACGATTTCCGCACGCACGCCGCTTTCTTCCCAGACTTCCCGCAGCGCGGCCTGCTCGGTGGTCTCGCCACTTTCCATGAAGCCCGCCGGCAACGTCCAGGTGCCGGGGCGCGGTGGAATCGCGCGCTGGCACAACAGGTACTTGCCGTCCTGCTCGATGATGCAGCCGGCAATGATCTTCGGATTGACGTAATGGATGTAGCCGCAGCCGCGACACATCAGGCGCTCGTGCGTATCGCCCGGCGGCAGCTGTGACCTAAGGTCTGCGCTGCCGCACTTGGGGCAAAAGCTCGGGCTGAACATTTCAGCGACCTATGCGCGGTTCTTTCAGCGCGATGGGTAGGGTGATCTGCGGCGTGGCGCCGGTTTCTTCCTGTTTGCGCTTGAGGTAGTCCAGGGCCACGGCAGCGGCCGCTCGCACGTGGTCGACGCACGCCTGGTGGGCGGCCAGCGGGTCACCGCCCTTGATCGCCTCGACCATGCGCTCCATTTCCTGGTTACTGGCGCTGCGACGGTTTTCCTGGGACACCGAGGTCGCGCGCAGGTAGCTGATGCGTGCCTGCAATTGACGCAGTTGAGTGGCCGCGACATGGTTGCCCGAACCTTCAAGCAGCACATCGTAGAAACCCTGCACCGAGTCGATGACCTGTTGCAGTTCGCCGTCTTTGAGCGCCTTGCGGTTTTCTTCCAGGGCTTTTTCCAGGGCCTTGATGTCCTTGGCCTTCGCGCGCAGGGTGAACAGTTGCACGATCAGCCCTTCGAGTACGCAGCGCAGCTCGTAGATGTCGACGGCATCGGCCAGGGTAATGATCGCGACCCGCGGGCCCTTGGCGTCGGCGAATTCCACCAGACCTTCGGATTCCAGGTGACGCAAGGCTTCGCGCACGGAAGTACGGCTGACGCCCAGGCGATCGCACAGATCGCGTTCGACCAGTCGGTCTCCCGGCATGAGCTGGAAGTTCATGATGGCGCTTCGCAGTTTATCCAGCACGATTTCGCGCAGGGTGACCGGGTTGCGATTGACCTTGAAGCTGTCGTCGAGTGGCAGGCGTTTCATGGGGYCCGCTCTGATTGTGGCTGTCCATGCAAAAAGAGCACTTCGATTACGGGAATCCATGTGCTCTGTCATCAAACAGCCAAGGGTTAACTGGAGGCCTCGGCATCGGCTTCGGCGAAGGCTTCACGGGCGAGCCGGAAACTGTCTACGGCAGCGGGGACACCGCAATAAATGCCGACCTGAAGCAATATTTCGCGTATTTGCTCACGACTCAGGCCGTTACGCAAGGCGCCGCGCACATGCAGTTTGAGTTCGTGGGGCCGGTTGAGGGCCGAGATCATCGCCAGGTTGATCATGCTGCGCTCCTTGAGCGACAAACCCTCACGGCCCCAGACATGACCCCAACAATACTCGGTGACCATTTCCTGCAACGGTCGGGTGAAGTCGTCGGCGTTCTCGATGGAGCGATTGACGTAGGCCTCACCCAGCACCTGGGTGCGGATCTTCAGGCCTTTTTCGTATTTTTCGTTGTTCATTTGCGTAGCTCCCGTGGGCTCAGAGGCCGCCCATCAAGGTGTATTTGAGTTCCAGGTAATCCTCGATGCCGTACTTCGACCCTTCACGGCCCAGCCCCGAGGACTTGATGCCGCCAAACGGCGCGACTTCGGTGGAAATCAGCCCTTCGTTGATCCCGACCATGCCGTACTCCAGCGCCTCGCTCATGCGCCAGGCGCGGCCCAGGTCGCGGGTGTAGCAGTAGGCGGCCAGGCCGAATTCGGTGTCGTTGGCCATCTCGACGGCCTGGGCCTCGGTGTCGAAACGGAACACCGCTGCCAGTGGACCGAAAGTTTCTTCCTGGGCGACTTTCATTTGCGTGGTAACGCCCGCCAAAACGGTTGGCTGAAAGAAGCCGTTGCCCAATGCATGGCGTTCGCCGCCGCACAGCAATTGTGCGCCGTGGGCCAGCGCGTCCTGCACGTGGTCTTCGACCTTGGCCACGGCACGCTCATTGATCAGCGGCCCTTGGGTGACGCCATCCTCGAAACCGCTGCCGACCTTGAGTTGCGAAACCCGCTCGGCCAGGCGCGCGACAAAGGCGTCGTGGATGCCGTCCTGCACCAGGAAACGGTTGACGCAAACGCAGGTCTGCCCGGCGTTGCGGAATTTGGCGATCAACGCGCCGTCAACGGCACGCTCCAGGTCGGCATCGTCGAAGACAATGAACGGCGCGTTGCCGCCCAGTTCCAGCGAGACTTTTTTCAGCGTCGGCGCGCACTGGGCCATCAGCAATTTGCCGATGGCAGTGGAGCCGGTGAACGACAGTTTGCGCACCAGGCTGCTGCCGGTCAGCTCACCACCGATGGCCACGGCGTCGCCGGTGATCACATTGAAAATACCCGCTGGAATGCCGGCCTGTTCCGCCAGAGCCGCCATGGCCAGCGCCGAGAAGGGCGTTTCCGGGGCCGGTTTGACGATGCACGGGCAACCGGCGGCCAGTGCCGGGCCGGCCTTGCGCGTGATCATCGCCGCCGGGAAGTTCCACGGCGTAATGGCCGCGACCACGCCAATCGGCTCCTTGCTGACCACGATGCGCGCATCACCCTTGTGACTGGGAATGGTGTCGCCGTAGATGCGCTTGGCCTCTTCGGCGAACCACTCGATGAAGCTCGCGGCGTAGAGGATTTCGCCCTTGGCTTCAGCCAGTGGCTTGCCTTGTTCGAGGGTGAGGATTTCAGCCAGGGCGTCGGCGTTTTCCAGCATCAAGGCATGCCAGCGCTTGAGCGTGTTACTGCGCTCCTTGGCGGTCAGCGCGCGCCAGGCCGGCCAGGCTTTGTTGGCGGCATCGATGGCTAGACGAGCGTGTTCGGTACCGAGGTTCGGCACCTGGCCGATCAACTCGCCGGTGGCTGGATTGAAGATGTCCTGACAGGCGCCATCCGGCGCGTCCAGCCACTGGCCATCGATGTAGGCCTGCTGACGGAACAGTAACGAAGCTGCTGGGCTCATGCCGGCTCCTGAGAAAAGTGATGGACCCTGTGGGAGCGAGCTTGCTCGCGATAGCGGACTGACATTCAACATCTATGTCGACTGATACACCGTCATCGCGAGCAAGCTCGCTCCCACAGGGGATTGTGTAGATCCGTCAGGCCAGGGTGGGCAGCGGCCCCAGCTTGCCTTTGTGGTAGATCATCGGCGTCACCGGTTGCGCGGGCAGGATCAGGTTCTTCACCGCGCCGACGATGATCGCGTGATCGCCGCCGTCGTATTCGCGCCACAGTTCGCACTCGATGATCGCCGTCGCCTTGGCGAGGATCGGATTGCCCAGTTCGCTCAAGTGCCACTCGATGCCTTTGGCCTTGTCCTTGCCTTTACCGGCGAAGGCATAGGCTTCGGCGGTCTGGTCGGCGGACAGCAGATGAATCGCGAACTGCTTGCTGTCGCGCAGCACCGGGTAGGTGTCGGAGCCGTAGTTGGGGCAGAACAGCACCAGTGCCGGGTCGATCGACAGCGCACTGAAGGYGCTGGCGGTGATGCCGACGATGCCGCCGGCCGGGTCCAGGGTGGTGACCACCGTGACCCCGGACGGGAACGAGCTCATCACGTCTTTGTAAATGCCGGGTTCGATCATTTTCCAGGACTCCTAGCGCATCACGAAGGGATCAGGCATCGGTGCCTGGGACAGGTTGATCCACACCGTTTTCAGCTCGGTGTAGGCCAGCACCGAATCGATGCCGCTTTCGCGTCCATAGCCGCTGTTCTTGAAGCCGCCGATCGGCGCCATGGCCGAGACCGCGCGATAGGTGTTGACCCAGATGATCCCCGAACGCACGTCCCGGGCCAGTCGATGGGCACGACCCAGGTCACGGGTCCAGATGCCGGCGGCGAGGCCGAACTGCGAGTCGTTGGCAATCGCCAGGGCTTCGGCTTCGTCTTTGAAACGGATGACCGAAGCCACCGGACCAAAGACTTCTTCCTGCATGATCTTCATCGAGTTGCGGTCGCATTCGAACAGCGTCGGTTCGTAGAACCAGCCGTCGCCCAGATTCTCCGGACGCTTGCCGCCCAGGCGCAAGCGCGCACCTTCGGCAATCGCGTCGGCCACCAGGCCTTCGACCACGGCCAGTTGTTGGGCGGTGGCCATCGGGCCCATTTCGCTGCTGTCGTCCTGGGGGTTGCCAATGCGGATGCGCCGGGCGCGTTCCACCAGACGGCCGACGAATTCGTCGTAGATCTCGTCCTGCACCAGCAGGCGCGAACCGGAGACGCAGCTCTGCCCGGAGGCGGCGTAGATCCCGGCGATGGCGCCGTTGATCGCGCTGTCGAGGTCGGCGTCGGCGAAGATGATGTTCGGCGATTTGCCTCCCAGTTCCAGCGACAGCTTGGCGAAGTTCTCCGCGCTGCTGCGCACCACATGCCGCGCCGTGGCCGCGCCGCCGGTGAAGGCGATCTTGCGGATCAGCGGATGGCGGGTGAGGGCGGCGCCGGTGCTCGGGCCATATCCGGTGACAACGTTGACCACCCCCGGCGGAATCCCGGCTTCCAGGGCCAGGCGCGCCAGTTCAAGAATCGTTGCCGAAGCGTGTTCCGACGGCTTGATCACGATGGTGTTGCCCGCGGCGAGGGCCGGGGCGAGTTTGATCGCGGTCAGGTACAGCGGGCTGTTCCACGGAATGATCGCGGCGACCACGCCCATGGCTTCGTGCACGGTGTAGGCAAACAGGTCCGGCTTGTCCAGCGGCAGGGTGCCGCCTTCGAGCTTGTCCGCCAGGCCTGCGGTGTAGTGGAAGAACTCCGGCAGATAGCCGACCTGGCCACGGGTTTCGCGGATCAGCTTGCCGTTGTCGCGGCTTTCCAGCTGCGCCAGTTGTTCTTTGTTTTCGGCGATCAGGTCGCCCAGGCGCCGCAGCAATTTACCGCGAGCGGTGGCGGTCAAACCGCGCCAGGCCGGGCTGTCGAAAGCGGTTTGCGCGGCTTGTACGGCGCGTTCGACATCGGCTTCGTCGGCATCGGGCAATTCGGCCCAAGGCTCGGCCAGCGCCGGGTTGAGGCTTTCGAAGGTCTTGCCGGACAGGGCATCGACCCATTCACCGCCGATGCACATCTGGAAGCGTGCGAGTGTCATGCAACGATCCCCTTGATCTGGTTTTGTTTGGAGTGCGCGGCCTGCAGAAACTCCAGCAACAGCTGGTTGACCAGGCGCGGCGATTCTACGGGCATCATATGCCGTTGCTCGGCGAGGACGGCAACGGTCGCGCCGGGAATGCGTTCGGCCAGTTGCCGGGCCATTTCCGGGGTCGAGCCCGGGTCCAGTTCGCCGGTGGCGATCAGCGTCGGCACCTGGATGCTGGCCAGGTCGTCGGCGCGGTACATGTCCTGAGTGGCGAACAGCTCATAAGTGGTCAGGTAACCCTGGGGGTCATTGCCGGCCAGGGTCTGGCGAATCGCCGCGATCTGCGCCGGGTTGGCCGCCTGGTATTCACGGCTGAACCAGCGCGACAGCGCCGCTTCGGCATTGGCGTCCGGTCCGTGTTCGGCAGCCTGGCTGGTGCGGGCAATGACCCCGGCGCGCTGTTCGGCGCTGCGGTTGAACACGCTGTTGAGCACCACCAGGCCTTCCAGGCGTTGCGGGTAGTGCAGGGCAAACGCCCGCGCCACCAGCCCGCCCATGGAAAAACCGATCACCGTTGCCTTGGGCAATTGCAGGTGGTCGAGCAGCTCCAGCAACTGGTCGGCATAGCCGAGCAGCGGCGTGCCGCTTTCCGGGCGCGGGCTGGCGCCATGGCCGAGCATGTCGTAGGCGATGACGCGGTACTTCGTGGCCAGGCCAACGATCTGGCCGCCCCACATTTCTTTGTTCAGGCCCACGCCGTGGATCAAGACCACGGGCTGGCCTTGGCCGGTCGCCAGGTAACTGGTGCCAGCCGGGGTGAGTTCAGCGGTGAGCCGAATCATGGAGCGCTCCTGCAATGCCTTCTTGTTGTCGTTCTGCTGGCCGGTTACTGGGCTTTTTCGGCGGCCAGTTCTTCCAGGTCGATGTAACGGTTGCCGATGCGCGGGTGCAGGCGGCCGCCGTCGGCGCAACCCAGGACCACGACGATTTCGTCGGCACGCGGTGCGTCTTCGATCTGCATTTCCAGAGTGATGTAGTGCGAACGCAGGCCTTCGTCGTCCTTGTGCATCATCGGGATCTGAATCGAGGTGCCCGGGCCGCCGCGCTTGTTGGTGAAGCTCAGGTAGCTCTTGGCCTTGACCGCTTCGCGGTAATGGTTGCCGAAGCGCAAGGTGTGGATCACCGCCGAAGCGTGCTCGATTTCGCCATCGGCACCGACCACGGCAGCCTTGCCGTAAGCCTCGATTTTCTCGGCACCGCCGATGATGCCCACCAGGCGTTCGACCATCAGTGCGCCGAGGTCGGAGCAATTGGCGCGGATCTGTGGTTTGAGGTCTTCGACGAAACCGTTGCCCAGCCAGGGGTTCTTCATCACCACGGCCAGACCGACCATGGTCACGGGCTTATCGGTGGCTTTGCCGCCTTCGATAAAGGTTTCTTCGACATAGCTGACGATCTTGCGGATTTCGAAACTCATGAGCTGCTCCGTAGAGGTTTGGGTGTCTGTGCGTCTGATGGTATACCATAATATAGGAAGCACAAGACCCTGAAATGAGTTTCTGGTCGGATGGCGATGAAAAGGCGGCAGGGCGGGGGAAATGCGTCGTACGGGCCGCTCAAAAAAAACACAAAAAAAAACCCGGCTGTTCAGGCCGGGTCTTTCGTCGAGTCTTGCGGTACCGCCATGCATTCAGGCGTTGCGGCTTTCGATCAGGCGGTCGGAACCACCTTCGGCAACACGGTTGCCATTCAGATGATCGGAGCCGTCAGCAGCAACACGGTTGTCATTCAGGTGATCAGAACCATCAGCCGCTACACGATTCTCGATCAGACGATCGGAGCCACCCTCGGCCACACGGCTTTCAATCAGACGATCCGAACCGCCTTCGGCGACAACTGGCTGAGCAGAAGTAGCGGCAAAAGCGTTCACTGCAAAAACCGAGAAAGCGATGCTGAGGAAGGTTTGGCGTTTCATGATGGTGTGCTCCGGGTTGTTATGGGTGGGTACGGAGCAGATGTTACGCCGTGGATTTTTTAAGAGAACTTCATTGAATCAATGGTGACTATCGACGCAGTCAATGGATCGCAGATCCCTGTGGGAGGGTGGGGTGTTAGCGAGAAATAAGCCCATGATCGATGGCGTATTTGACCAGCGCCGCCGGCTTGTCGATGTTGAGCTTGCGCCGAATGCTCAAGCGGTGTGTCTCCACCGTGCGCACGCTGATGTCCAGTTCCCGGGCCATTTCCTTGTTGTTCAACCCTTGCGCCATCTTCGACAGCACCTGGCTTTCCCTCGGGGTCAGTTCGTTGTCGGTGTTCCTGTCGGCGATCAGCCGCTGGGCGATTTCGGCGCTGTAGAAGGTTCCGCCGCTGCTGATGGCTTCGATGGCGGCGATGATTTCCCGTGACGGGGCGTTTTTCAGCACGTAGCCGCTGGCGCCGGAGCGCACCGATTCACTGACGTACTCGTAATTGTCGTACATGCTCAGCACCAGCACCTTGAGCGACGGGTATTGGCTGCGTAGCACGCGGGTCAGTTCCAGGCCGTTCATGTCCGGCAGGCTGATGTCGACCAGCAGCAGGTCCGGCTGGCAACGTCCGACCATCTCGATGGCTTCGGCGCCGTTTTCCGCTTCGCCGACCATTTCCAGGGGCGACATCACGGCCAGCAGCGCCTTGATGCCGTCGCGGACCAGGGAGTGATCGTCGACCAGGGCGACGCGGATCGGGGAGGGCAGGTTCATCGCAGCTGTTCACTCTTGTAGTTTTTGGGGCCGGGTCAGCGCTTTGCGCCAGGTTTCATCGGCAGCAGCACGTCCAGCTCGCTTCTGCCCGGCATCGAGATCAAATCGAAGCGTCCGCCAAAATGTTCGACGCGTTCGCGGATGTTACGCAAACCAATGCCGGCCTGACGACGTTCGACCTGGGCGACGTTGAAACCGATGCCGTCATCGACCACGGTCAGCCGCACCGATTGTTCGCAGCCGCGCAGGGTAATGGATACGTTCTTCGCCTGCGCATGGCGTTCAATATTGGTCAGGCCTTCCTGGACGATGCGGAACAGTGCAACAGCCGCGCCGTCGACCAGTTGGCAGTCGAATTCATTTTCGTCATAGGTCACGCTCAGCCCGCTGCGCTGCTCGAATTCGGCGGCCAATTGGCCGATGGCCGCCGGCAGGCCGAGGGTGTCGAGCAAGGATGAGCGCAGGTCATGGGAGAGACTGCGGACTTCGCCGATGGCATCGCCCAGGCGCTCGGTGGCGTCCCTTAACGTGTTCAGGCCCTTGTCGTGGGCTTGTCCGCGTTCCAGCAGATGGCTGGCCAGTTCGAACTGAAACTTGATTGAAACCAGCACCTGGCTGATACCGTCGTGCAGTTCACGGGACACCCGGGATCGTTCCTCCTCCTGCAGGCTGACAATGCGCTGGGTCAGGCGCTGCAGTTTCTTGTCCGCCAGCCGGTGTTCGCTGACGTTGAGGGTCATGCCGGTGGCGAACACGAACAGCACCGCGACCAGGGCGACCACGGCGATGGCCATCATGGTCTTGCGGATGCCCATGGCCACTTCGGCACGGGCTTGCTGGGTGGCGCGCTCGACGTCTTCGAGGTAGATGCCGGTGCCGAGCATCCAGCCCCAGCGATCGAGCATCACCACATAGGCGAGCTTGTCGGTCACCTGGCCGGAGGAGGGTTTGTTCCAGGCGTAGCGTTGAAAACCTTCGCCCGATTGTGCGCTTTTGAGCAGCGCCTGGATCACCGGCAGGCCGTGGGGGTCTTTCATGTCCCACAGGTATTGGCCCACCAGTTCCGACTGGCGTGCGTGCATCAGGCTGCGGCCTTCATGGTCGTAGACGAAGAAGTAGCCGTTGATGCCGAAGCTGAGCTTGCGCAGTTCTTCCAGCACTTGTTGCTGGGCGTGGGCATCGCCGTGGCCGTC
Organism: Pseudomonas sp. P5_A2_2; assembly: GCF_054177685.1. Classification (NCBI taxonomy): domain Bacteria; kingdom Pseudomonadati; phylum Pseudomonadota; class Gammaproteobacteria; order Pseudomonadales; family Pseudomonadaceae; genus Pseudomonas; species Pseudomonas sp. P5_A2_2. The sequence continues at coordinate 541 of NZ_JBGCUL010000074.1, read as the reverse complement.
GTCGTACAGCGGCTCGATCAGGCTTTTCGCCATTTCCACGTAGTTTTTCAGCTCCGCGCGCTTGCTCGCCAGAATGCTGTCTTCGATCAGTTGCGCCTGTTGATCGCCCAGTTGGCGGTTGAGGGAAATCACCAGCGCACAGATGACGGCAATGGCCAGCACCAGCGGCAGAATCCCGAGGGCGACGATCTTGTGTTTGAGCTGCATGTTGACTCCTGCCCGCGCGAAGGCTCGGGATCATATGCCAAAGATACCCTGGGCCTGTAGCGTTGCTGGACGGAATGACTGACGGCCGGGACACCATTCAATTGAAATGCAGAACCTGTGGGAGCGAGCTTGCTCGCGATGAGGGCGGCACATTCAGGAGTGATGTGACAGACAGTCCGCTATCGCGAGCAAGCTCGCTCCCACAGTTGATATGTGTCGGATGTGAAGTCTGTGTACACCCTCGCTCCCACATCTATGGTTACCCCCTTTTCTGCAATACTGTTGTTGATGTCGTGTTTGGCTTGCTTTCATCTATCCGGCGTCTGAGTTGGGG
>NZ_JBGCUL010000073.1:0-11621 GCF_054177685.1 Pseudomonas sp. P5_A2_2 | reverse complement strand
ATCCCTTGGGTATGTCGAGCGGGCTTTACACCGGTGCCATTTCCTACACCATGGGCCCCGGCGCCGATTTTGACCTGGGCCCCTCGATGAGTCCTGATGAACGCAGCCTGGTCCTGGATTTCGTCCTCGATGTTCTGCACACCCTGAAAGTGGAAATTCCACCCGGCGGCAACAAAGTCTTGCTGGAACCCCAGGGCGGGTGGCGCAGCTGGCTGGAACAGGGGCGCAAGCCTGTGCGCCTGTATCGCGATCAGACCTTCAATATTTCCGCCTCGTCGCGATTCACGATGAAGCTGGAATGTGAGCATGACCTGGGCTTCGGTTCGGGCTGCGCCATCATTGATCGCGAGTCGGGTTACGGGGAGGCAGTCGATGTCAGCGTCAGCTTGCCTGGCGGGTTGACCGACAGCGCCGGGCAACCGGTCAGGCGAATGCCGTTGAGTCCCCATGCTGCCACAAGCCCGTTTCAGCCCGGTATCTATGTCGATCGCAAGCCTGGAACGCTGCATTTCGAAATGGGCGAACGTGCCACCCACTGGTTGATAAACAACGCCAGGGACAGGCCTTACACAGGCAATATCACCGTGATCTGGGATTCGCAAGTATGAGCGCTACAGGCAGTGCAGCGTCGGTCAGCCAGCCCTGACAGGGCTGACTGACCTCTGGATGAGCCAGCCGAGCGTTAAAGGCCGGCGTTGACCATCGCTTCGCGGGTCAACCGTCGAAATAGCTCTTTGCGCGCCTCCGCCAGATCATCGTAATGGCGGTCGCTCAATGGGCCGTCGCTGAAAACCTCAGCCTGAGGGATTTCCAGCTTGTCCGCCAGGTCTTCCATTTTTCGGATGAGCTGATTCATTTGCGCCTGAGGGTGGTCTTTGGCCCATTCGACTTTTGCGGCGCGCAGTTCATCGAGCAAACCCAGTTTGTCGTCGAAATATTGACGATTGGTTTCGCACTTTGTTGGGTGAGTCGCTTTTAAATGGCGCTCCCAGAAAACGTTTCCATCTTCGGGTTCAATCATCCCGTCGACCAGGCCGTTGCCGCTTTCACGCGCCATGATTGATGTGTAGGCTGCATCGATCTTCCCCTGGTCCACACCTGCGCGCGCCCGAAATGCCATGTTTTCCGCCTGCCAGGGCAGGTCGAGACGTTCGGCCAGTCCGGTCTGAAATGCCATATGTATTTCCAGATCATCCGGCGGCAGGTTGTTCTGCGGATCGATCAGGTTCATTTGGGTTTGACGGCCGATCTCTTCCCGGGCGAGGTCACCGACCCGGTCCAGACGTGCAAAGCTGCGGGCCAATTTAACGAGTTTGTTGTCAAGTTCGCTGGGCAGGATCGATTCATTATAAGCCTTTKATAGCAACACTTTTATGCCCATGGAATTGAACAGATAGGCCCCGCCCTCCCGACAATTCGTGGGTTCCCTTGCTTGCAGGAACAATTCCTCGCGAAGGGCGGAGTTCAGCGCGGCAGCATCGATCAGTTCCCAGACTCGGCGAGTCAGCAGGCGGCGTGATTTATCGTTCTGGTAGTCCGCGCTTTCTCGCTGTTTGCGGATGACGGCAAACAACTGTTCGGCACCGGGTTCGGCCAGCACGTCATGCCAGGATTCTTCGCGGTACTTCTTGAGCGAGGACGAGGCGCCCCATTCGGTGGGTTCGTCGGGAAATAATTGCCAATGGGTGATTTCGTCCGCGGCCGCAGGGGAATAGGCCTGCACAAAGTCCAAGCCTGCGGATTCGCGGTACGTGCCGAGGCGGACCCGGTCGGCATTGGATAGCCTCCCTGTGTCGAAGCGTGCGCGACTCAGGATCAACGCGTGATCGGAGCCAGACGTGACCTCGGGCAAGGTATTGATCGGATTCGAACGCATATCCAGCATGAAACCACGGGGACGAGGCTGGTCCACCGCCCCGAGCCTGAACAGCCCCTCGGGCCAGGTCTGGATCCCGGTATTGGCCAGGTTCAGGTCCTTTAAATTGGTCAGTCGTCCGACATCGGGTGGCTGGCTCAACGGATTACCGTTCAGATTGAGGGTGCGCAGGCGAGTCAGGTCACTGAGCTGCTGCGTGGTGTTCGCCGTCATCTTGATGTAGTTGTCGGTCAGATCCAGGTTTTCCAGTTGATCCATCCGGCCAACGCTGGCAGGTATTTCATTCAGCCCGCACTGGCGGGCGCTCAATTGGCGAAGATTGGGGAAGCTGCGCAGCAGGTCATCGGGTGCAGCGGTGCGCAGCTCGTCGAGCTTCAGCGCCGTGATCTGGTCCAGGTGTTGCTGAATGCCGGGTCGCTGGCGCAGATCCGACCACCATCGATCGAACTCCTTAAGCTTGAAAACCGACAGATCCAGGGTATAGCCTTGGTCAGGGTGGCTGTTGCGCTCGCCGAACACGTTGCTTCGGCGCTCGAAGCACTTGATCAGTTGCTCTTCGACATTTAGACCGCCGTTCAGCAGGTAAGCAGGCTGATAGCCGAAGACCAGTTCTCCGGTAACGTCTGTTTCAGGAGGATAGGTGTTGCGCCAGCCCTGCAATGTGTCCCGCAAGTGTTGCCGCTCGCTCTTCAGCCGCTCGATGGCCTCAGTGGGATCACCGTTGTCGTTGCGTAACTTCTCGATGAAGGTCCGCACCTCTCTTTCAGTCATTTCCGGGTACAGATCCTTGATTTTCTCCTCTGGTGTCGATGCACGAAGAAACCGTGGCAAACCGCGCAGCAGTGTTTCGGTTTCAATCGTCACCGCGGGGCGAACGGGCGGTTGCGCCAGTGCAGTGCGGCGCTCGGCAGGTGCTGCGGTTTTCTCCATGATCCACAGCTTGAGCGCGTGGCCTTGACCGCGTAAGTAGCCCAATGCCTTGCGTTTGTCTTCAGGCAGGGCGCGCAGGATCGATTCGTAGAAATCGCCGGCTTTGTTCAGTTGCTTATTGTCCCCGTCGAGCACTTCATACTGGCCACTTTCATCCCTGACCAGCCGGCGCACCGTTGCCGCGTCATCCGGGCCGACGCTGCAGCGCAGCGTGCCGTCATAGGTGCCGTCACGCACTTCGATGCGCAAGCCTTCAAAACTGTCGGTATTGAATTTGAGCGTGTTCAGCGCGAGACGCTCGGTATTGGGTTCCACCCGCTCGTCTTGATAAAAGCCATCGTAGGCTCGAGCGGTGCCGGCTTCGAAATTGAATTCGCGCGCCTGGGTTTTAACGCGCAACGGCAGGCGTTTTTCATCGTCCATTATCTTCAGTTCAGCGGCCTTGGCCTCAGCCAGCACGGTTTCGGCGAGGGTGAGCGGCAGGTCCGGGAAGGGTTGCCTCAACAGGCGGACCTTGGCCTTGCTCGATCGTTCTTCTGCCTGGTATATGCGTTTTGCGATCTCACCTTTACGTGAGTCGACGGCATCGGCCAGTTGATCACGCAATGCCTGGGTGCGTTCGGCGCCCGGAATGTCGCGCCCCAGCAGAGCCTTGATCTCGCTTTCATTCAAAAAGCCCGCCACATGTTCAGGCAGTTTGCCGGACGTCAGCTCGGAGAAACTGATGCTCAACGTATTGGCGGCGGTCGCGTCGGCGTTGCCGTACTTGCGTGAACTGCCGGTCAGTTCGGCGTCTTCGAATACCTCCAGTGCCCGTTCTGAAGGCCAGCCTGGCAACGCCGTCAGTATCGTTTCATACCAATTGGAGGAGGCATCGATTGGCTGCCCTTTGCGAATATTGGCACTCGCGATCCCGACGTCGTCATAGGCGCTGAAGCGCTTGATGGTGTCGGCCAGCATCGGTGGAGGCGCAGCGTTCTCGACATGCATACGGCGCAGCGCATTGTCTTCGGTGCCGCTGCTGATGCGGATCTGCTCCCGTTGCGTGGGCGAGAAGCGATCGACACGGTGCCCGAGGCGGCGCATCAATGTGTCGCCTTCCCAGTTACCCGGATTTTCMGCCTCGTGCACCCAGGCGCCGTGACCGTTATGTTCGACCGTGGGCGAATAGGCATTGGGGCGCGTGGGATGTTTGACACGGTGAGTCGTGATGCTCGGCTCTTGCGAAGCCTTTTCGACGACGTAGAGGTTGTCGTCCAGTGGCAGGATGTGCTGATTGGCGTGTTGATGCAGTCCGTGTTCGTTGGGTTTCGAATCGGGCGTCAGGGTGAGGCTTTTTTGTTCGTAAGGGGCGAGGTCCGGGTGCCACAGCGTTTGTTTGCCGTCAGGCAGCGTGACCGGTTTCATGCCGTCGACCAGTGGTGACAGTTTCAACTTGAAAGCGCTGCCGATTTCAGCACCCGCACCAAACGCCGCCAGTTGAATCACATCCGTGACCACGCCGATCACATGTTCGGCCGCTTCAAGACCAAGGCCTTCGGCCAGATCGACGATCCCTTCGATGACGTCAGTGGTCATTTGATAAACGGTGTAGGCCATCATCAGCTCGCCCAGCCCCGGCACGAAAGGGGTGGCAATCAATAACGCGACATTGAAAATATCCGAGACGATTTTCTTGAAGTTGTCCCACCAGGCCCAGCGCGCCTTGCTGTCCGTGTCGGCGGTGGACACGGCGATTTCCTGCGCGTCGTTGAGGATCTTGTTGAGCTTTTGCTGGTAGGCATGTGTCCAGTAATCCCGGGACACCGGCAGGTGCTGAAACTGCAGGTGCGGACTGGATGCAGGGTCTTCGCGCCAGGTGGGGCGTTGATCCGTCTTGTCGTCTTTCTCATGCCACCTGACCGTTACCAAGCATTGATCGAGATCGGCGAAAAAATGCCCGCGTTGCTGCTGATCGATGAATTGACTGAAAAATTGTCGATACCGCTGCTTCGATGAGGCGCCGACCTTGTCTTCGCGCAACTGACGGGTCAATTCATCCATGAATGCTTTGAAGGAGTCGTATTCCTTGAGCGGGTGATCCGGATCATGGGGCACATAGGCAATCAGTCGTTGAACCCCCCGGCTGTCCTTCACGGCAGGAATCAGCAGGAGAATGCCGGTCAAACGAGTCTCCAGCAACGACAGGTCGCCGCAGAGCATTTTTCGGCCATTGAGCAGCAACTGAGGTTCTTTATCCTGGGCAAGGCTCAGCATCAGCTTGTAGGCGTCGTACTGGATATCGCCGAGGATCAACGCCAGTTGCGCGGCGGCGGCGAGGGCGTCTTTCTGGCTTTCGGTCACCTTGAGCTTCGTGACGGCTTCGGCCACGGGTTCGCCGGGAAGCAGATACTTTTCGAGGTGCTCCTTGTACAACGCGCCGATGTCCAGTTCCCGGCACAGCGCCTGGAACTGGCTGATGGTCATTTTGTCCTTGATCGCAATGACGTCGAAGTGCCCGAGATCGTCAGGTTTGGTGATGTATTGCGAGTCGGCAAGGACTGTTTCGGACTTGGCGAAGTTGTGCAGTGCCGCCTCCAGCAGGGAGACGGTTCGGCTGGTGACGCCGCCCTTCACATCAATCGCATACCAGGGCGAATCCTTGGGCAGGTACAGGCGCAGGTAGGTCGTGCTGACGTCATGCTCGATGCCGTAGCGTTCCTTGAGTTTCGCCTGGAGCAGGGGCGCCGCGAACGAACGGACGTCCTGCAGATTCTTGAGCAGTTTGTCGACCTTGTTTTGCGAGGCCCATGCCTTGAGGTTGGCGGCTTTGAGCTTGTCATGAAGGGAGGCAGGCGTTGTGGTGTACCACGGTTGCATCTTCAAGGGAGTGGCCGCCAGGGCCAGGCCCCTGTCGAGGGTAGCGGTTTTGAAAGGGTCGCTGGTGGTGTTCTTGATGAGTTCGTAGTGCCGGCCTTTATCGATGTTTTGGGCGGGCGTGGTGGTGTCGGTCATGGCAATCATCCTTGATTGGTTTTAAGGATGATCAGCCTATCGGACGAGGCTCAAAAAAAAAGTCTGAATAACTGCGCTCAATCGGCGTCTTTTGCGGGTAAACCGTTGAATATTTGAATCTGAAAAATAATTAATTACCACCTGTGCAACGCAATGGTTCTGTCAACGCCGCGTGACTTCAGTCGGCAAGCAACCTGTTTTGCTGCCGGGTTGCAGGTACGGCATGAGAATCGGTGCCATGCCTTTGAGCACTTGCACCGGCAACGCCGAGGTGAACTTGAAGGTTTCGGCAGATTGGCCGGGAACGAACGCGGTCAACGTCCCGAAGTGATGATCGCCGATGTAGAACACAAAGGTCGCCGTGCGGTTGATGGATTTAGAGCTGAGGATCCGCCCGCCCGAACCGAAGGCTTCAATGCGGTTATCGCCTGTTCCGGTCTTGCCACCCATGGCCAATGGTTTGCCACCGGGTGTTGTGAAACTGCCGGACACCCGTTTCGCCGTACCGGCATCCACCACTTGCGACAAGGCTTCGCGCATGGCCGTGGCGACTTCGGATGGCATGACCCGTTTGCCGACATCCGGGTCATTGATCAATTTGGTTTCATACGGTGTGTTGGCCGCGAAGTGCAGGCTATCGATACGCAGGGTCGGCATGCGCACACCGTCGTTGAGAATGGTGCCGATCAACTCGGCCAATGCCGCCGGGCGGTCGCCGGAGCTACCGATGGCGGTGGCCAGCGACGGCACCAGGTGGTCGAACGGATAGCCGACCTTCTGCCAGCGCTGGTGGATGTCGAGAAACGCTTCGATCTCCAGCATGGTGCGGATGCGACTGTCGCGGGCACCCTTGTGCCGGCTTTTGAACAGCCAGCTGTAGACTTCCTGGCGCTCGAACTGGCTGGCTTTGACAATGTCGCCCCACTTGGCGTCGGGGTGATTGAGCAGGTAGCCCATCAGCCACAGGTCCAGGGGGTGAACCTTGGCGATGAAGCCCTGGTCCGGCAAATCGTAGGAGCCGGGACCGTAGGCCTCGTAGAGCCGCACGAGACGCTCGTCAGTGAGTTTTTCCGTGAGCTTGGCGCCGGTGAGGTGCGAGCGCACGAAGGCATTGAAGCTTGCCTGACTGGCGTGTGGCAGCAGGTAGCGGTGTACGGCGGCCATGCGGATCGGGGTCGGCCGCATGCTGTCGAGGAAGGTCTCGAGCCGCTCCTGGGTGTCCTTGTTCTTGTACTTCTTCCAGAACTTGAGCAGAAACGAAGTGCCTTCACGGTCGGCAAATTCGGCCAGGTATTCCTGGCGCCGCGGGTCGTGGTCGTCCTTGAGCAGTTCGGCACTGCTGTTCGGGCCGGAGTATGTGGTGTAGCGCACCAGGTCACGCATCAGGCGGATGAACGGCAGGTTGATCGACTCGCGCAGGGCGTCGCGCAGGGTCGGGATGCGGTCGTTGTCTTCCTTGCGGAAGTTGTGGAACACATGCAGGCCGCCACCGGTGAAGAACGCCTCGCCGGGGCTGGCGGAGTACTTGCGGTCCAGGGCTGCGCCGAGCATTTTTTGCAGGTCGCGGTCCTTGGTCTCGATCAGGTAATCGACCGCCCAGCGGCTCAGGCGGTCCTGATCCGGCACGTCGACTTTCTTCAGTTCCGGTACGGTCATGCCGGCGTATTTGTCGTGCAGCTCGGAGATGATTTGCAGGTAGGTGGTCAGCACGCGCATTTTCGCGGTGGAGCCCAGTTCCAGTTTGCTGCCTTCGTTGATGTCGAATGGCTGGTCGGTGCTGTCGGTCTGCACCCGCACCCGCGAGCCGTCCGGGGTCAGTTCGAACAGGGTGAAGCTGTAGCGCACCTGGGTGGTGCTGGTAGGGGTCAGCAAGCGTTCGCCCATCAAGCCGATTTCGGCTGCGTAGGCGGGGTCGGCGAGTTTTTTCAGGTACGCCGTGGCCTCGGTTTGCAGTTCACCTTGCAGGGTGCTGGTGGCAGACAGGTCGAGGCGGTCGAGATCGTAAAGCGGACGATTGAGCATGCCGGCCAAACGGCTGCGCGCGACACTGATGCCCTTGTTGGTTTCAATCGGTTGAATGGTCGGCTGGGTGGCCCAGTCGCGATAGATCACTTTGCTGGCCAGGGCGGCGGCGGCGAACTGAGCGTCGATCACATTGTTTTGCGCCAGCAGACGAATGTGGCTGTCGGTGAGGTCGGCCAGTTCATCGTGACCCTTGGTCAGGTAATGCGACGGGCGGCGCTGGGCAATCATAAGCGACAGCATTTCACGCAGGGCCAGGCCTTTTTCCGCCATGGTTTTTGGGTCCGTTGCTGTGCTGGTCAGGACTTCGTTGGCCTTGTTGAAGTCGGAGCCATACCACACGCGCAAGCCCTCAGCCATGCCATGCACTTCGCCGTGGCCCGGTACGGCCGACAGCGGCACGCTGTTGAGGTAATCGCGAACCACATTCTGCCGGGCTTCGAGTGTTTGTGGCCCGGCCTGATAGGCGCGTACGGTGGCGGAAATCATCTGGCGAATTTTTTCCGCGCCATTGACCGTCAAGCCATCGGGGGAGTGCCGGTACTTTTCCAGTTGCGTGGCCAAGGTACTGCCGCCGGCGGATTGGCCGGGTACGTGAAACATCTTGGCCACCTGTGACCACGCCGCCATGCCGAACCGCGGCCAGTCCACCGCCGGGTTGGCCAGAGGTTGCCTGGGGTCCAGCAGGAAACGGTTCTCGATGAACAGCAGGCTGTTGACCACTACCGGCGGAATCGAGGCAAAGGTTGAATAAAGCTGCTGCGGATAGTTGTACTGGTACAGCGGCGCTGCGCGGCAATCGGTGATCGACAGCCCGGCCTGGATTTTCTCGGCATAAGGCACGAACAGCCCCTTGTCAGTGTACTTCAACAGCGCCGGGGAAAAGCGGGTTTGCGCCTCAATGACGAAATCGCGCTTGATCAGGCGCGGCAGGAATTCATCCAGCGAGCTGTAGCCCAGCCGCCGATCGAACGGACCGTCGCCCGGATAGCGAATCGCATCGCTGGGGCCGGGTTTGAGCTCATAGCTCAGGGACGCGGCGTATTTGCTGACTTCCCGGGCCTGGAATTTCGAGGTACGCATTTCCCTCGCCGCCGCCAGCCCCACGACTATCGCGATTATCAACAGCAATAGCCAGAACGCTCCCCATCCGTGCCTGGAACGCCGGGGTTTTTCAGGTGCAGGCGCTTCATCCTCTCGTTCAGTCGGAACCACGGTTTTACTCGAATCGGTTTGCCACAAAGCGCCCATAGTCGACTGATCCATTCATGCAGATTGATCGGACTTGACTCAAGCTTAGACGGTGGTTGGCGAGGGTGAAAAAAATGTGAAGGGCAAAACGTCGGGTAATGGCCATCTTTTGTGGCGAGGGAGCTTGTCGGATTGCCGCACCGTCCCGTTGGGCTGCGTAGCGGCCCCAATGCCGGTAATTGCGCTTCGTCTGATATTGGGATCAGCTGAATTGCGCCTGCTACGCAGGCGAGCGGGAGCAAGCTCCCTCGCCACAAAACAGTCGGCTGGAATKCTTGTTTTAGACATGTCGAAGGGGTAAATACGGCTTTGGCAGGGGCATGACGATGCACCATTGTTGTGCAATACTCGGCGTCGTTTTTCCCACTGATTTTGCGGGTTTTTCCTACAAGACGGCGTTGCCCATGAGGCGGGGCCGGTCCGGGAAGCGATGGCTTATCGGCCCGCGCTTCGCCGCTCGGTGGTCATATCCAATAACAAGACGAGGTTGTCCCCCATGCCCGTAGGCAATCACCAGCCCAACGGCGAGACCGCTCAGGGCGGTCCGCTTAAACGTGAACTCGGCGAGCGGCATATCCGCCTGATGGCACTCGGTGCCTGTATCGGCGTCGGCCTGTTCCTGGGCTCGGCCAAGGCCATTGAAATGGCCGGCCCGGCCATCATGTTGTCCTACATCATCGGCGGTCTGGCGATCCTGGTGATCATGCGCGCCCTCGGCGAGATGGCCGTGCACAACCCGGTCGCCGGCTCGTTCAGCCGTTATGCTCAAGACTACCTCGGCCCGTTGGCGGGCTTCCTGACCGGCTGGAACTACTGGTTCTTGTGGCTGGTGACCTGCGTCGCGGAAATCACTGCCGTGGCGGTCTACATGGGTATCTGGTTCCCCGACGTGCCGCGCTGGATCTGGGCGCTCGGTGCGTTGATCAGCATGGGCTCGATCAACCTGATCGCGGTCAAGGCCTTCGGTGAGTTCGAGTTCTGGTTTGCCCTGATCAAGATCGTCACCATCGTTGCGATGGTGTTCGGCGGCATCGGCATCATCGCCTTTGGTTTCGGCAACGACGGCGTGGCCCTGGGGATTTCCAATCTGTGGACCTACGGCGGCTTCATGCCCAACGGCGTGCAAGGCGTGTTGATGTCGCTGCAAATGGTGATGTTCGCCTACCTCGGCGTGGAAATGATCGGCCTGACCGCCGGTGAAGCGAAGAACCCGCAGAAAACCATTCCCGACGCCATCGGTTCGGTGTTCTGGCGGATCCTGCTGTTCTACGTCGGCGCGTTGTTCGTGATCCTGTCGATCTACCCGTGGAACGAAATCGGTACCCAGGGCAGTCCGTTCGTGATGACTTTCGAGCGGCTGGGCATCAAGACCGCGGCGGGCATCATCAACTTCGTGGTGATCACCGCTGCGCTGTCGTCCTGCAACGGCGGCATCTTCAGCACCGGGCGCATGCTCTACAGCCTGGCGCAGAACGGCCAGGCCCCGGCCGGGTTTGCCAAGACGTCGAGTAATGGTGTGCCGCGGCGTGCGTTGCTGCTGTCGATTGGTGCGTTGCTGCTGGGCGTATTGCTCAACTATCTGGTGCCGGAAAAGGTGTTTGTCTGGGTGACAGCGATTGCCACCTTTGGCGCGATCTGGACCTGGGCGATGATCCTGCTGGCCCAGCTGAAATTCCGCAAAGGCTTGAGTGCCAGCGAAGCCGCCGGCCTGAAATACCGTATGTGGCTGTACCCGGTCAGTTCGTACCTGGCGCTGGCGTTCCTGGTGCTGGTGGTCGGCCTGATGGCGTACTTCCCGGACACCCGCGTGGCGCTGTATGTGGGACCTGCGTTCCTGGTGCTGCTGACGGTGCTGTTCTACGTGTTCAAGCTGCAACCGACGAATGTTTCGCAAGGTGCGGCGCGTTCGGCTTCGTAAGGCGTAACCGTTGTAGGAGCGAGCTTGCTCCTACAATATTGCGGTTGATCCTTGGGCTGCCTGAGCAGTTCGGCTCAACCGCTTGTTGAATTCCAGCCACGCTCCCAGCAACGTCATCAATCCGGCCCCCACCAGCGCCGTGAAAATCTGCATGGCAAATGCATCGTCGGTCAACGCATTGACCATGTCCGCCAAGGGCGCCAGCAGCACGCCCAGGCAGAAAATCTCCAGCGAAAAACGGCCCATGCGGCAACTTTGCCGCGCCAGCCAGTTTTGCGTCCATCCGCTGTCGGGAATCAGCTTCGCCGTGACGTAGGCCAGTGCGAGGAAGTGCAGCAAGCGCACGGGGGACAGGTCGGTCTTGCTGATGGGGTACAGGAGGTTCTTCAGGCTCGCCGGCACCACGGCATCGTGTAGATCTGGCCAACGCCACAGGACAGTCAACACACCCGCGACCACTACATACAGCGCCGCACTGACAAACAACGGCTGGCGTAGCAGCGGGCGAGTGTCGGGCAGGCGCGGGCGCTGGCTGTGAATCGCAGCGGCACCGCCGAGTACGAACAGCAACTGCCAGGCAACCGGGTTGAAATACCACACGCCGTCCTTGATGGCCGCCAGGTTCCAGCC
>NZ_JBGCUL010000072.1:0-11688 GCF_054177685.1 Pseudomonas sp. P5_A2_2 | reverse complement strand
TTGCCGTAGTACTCGGCATTATTGCTGGACAGGTCAAACACACCATTGACCTGCAAAATCACATCCTGCAGTTGTTTGTAGACCTCCAGGGAACGATTGCTGCGGCCCTGAGAGGCCACCAGGAAGATGGGGATGTCGAAGCCGGTACGCTTGATGGCATCCAGCGCCCCTGCTGCCAAATCATCTTTCGAGAGTACGGCGACAGCGACATCGGTAAAGTCAGTCTGGTCGAGCTGGACGATTTCACGGGAATTACGAAAGCAAACTCGTACCGCATCGCTGGCAGCGATTTTCAAGGCGTTCATAACCAGAATCTCTCGGTCTGTCTGACGTTGAAGTTCCTGGGACGACCAACTTCAGAGGCATCATGTCCCGGGGTCAGGAGCGATTGCCCTATTGGGTATAGTTCATTTTTACTATTTGTTACTTCCTGCCGATTTTTTAAGTTGAATTAATCCAAAGGCATTGATCCTCAGCAATCACGCACAACGCTTGATTGCGGATGAAGCACCCCATCGGTTGCATTCAACCTTTGGGGTGCTGCTCATCCAGCCATCAAGTGCGCCCTGCGGAACCTGAGACGGGCAAGTTCCCGAGCAATTTGAGCCCGGTGCTCTTCACGAAAGTTTCATAGTCCATGGGCTTCTCGATTCGGGTTTCAGCATTAGGCAGTACGTAGGCCCAGGCACGTTTGGACGATGCGTCGTACACCAGCTTGAACAGGCGGGTCGGCACCCAGACCTGGTTGTCGCCGATGGTGGAGTGGCCAGGGTCAAACAGCGGGCCGGTAAAGACAAACACGTTGCCATCGGCGCGCTTGGCAAACTTCCTGACATCAGACTCGACCTTGCTCCAGATCTTGCGGTTGTTGGTCGGGTCTTGCGGCACCATGTTCGACAGCGCAAAGGATTGGGCCATTGCATTGGGGTTCGGTGCATCGGCGGCCGGGGATTGGTGACCACGGTCCACGGCCGGGTGCTGGCTGCGGTAATCGCTCAACTCGGCGCGCCCGCTCTTGGGAATGCGTGGGTCCGGATAGAACTGGTTGGTGCGCTCCTCCCCTTTGGCATCCTGCAACTGGGCCGCATTCAGGCGTTCGACCACAACCAGCGGGGTCTTGCTGGTTTGCGAGTACAGCACCGCGAAGTTGTCGGAACACAGCGCCAGGGGTTTCATGGTTGCCGGCACGGTGGCGGTGTTGATCGGTTTCGCTGCCGGGAACAGATCTGCACAGCCGTCAAACGATGCCTGTTTCTGTTTGCTTGAATAGAGGTCCAGGGCCGCGCTCTGGCTGATCGAGCCCGAGCGGGACGTTTGTTCATGTTGCGCGGTGGGCGGCTTGAGCAGGTCCAGCAGACCGCGGGCTTGTGCCCCGGTCGAGAGCAAAACAAGGGCCGACAGCCCAACTGCAATTTTGCGTAGGTGCATGCTTAAAATCTTCGAATGGAATTGAGGGGTAAACGTAGGGCGAGTCCCGATTCACGGAACCAGGTGGAGGCCGTTGCTGATTATGTGGCGGCGAGCATGCTTTCACTGTCCTTGATCAAGTTACCGATGCGGGGCCGGTCGGTTCCGGGCAGATCGACCGCTTGGGGTCGTGCGGGGTTTATTGACCATGACAAGATACGTTAGTGCCGGGCGGCGGTTGGATTCTATTCGCCAGTGCTCGGCGAAGAAGCGGACCGGATGACATATCCAGTACCACTCGATACCCTTGCGCCCCCGGGTGCCTGACGGCAATTCGGGCCAGACTCACTCCATCCAGACGAACCAAAAATGAAATCCTCCGCAGGTTTGCTGTTGTCGGGTATCGAGCTGGACCGTACCAGCTCCATCCCCTTGTACCGCCAACTCTACTTGCAGATTCGCAAACAGATTCTCGGTGKCAGGATTCAGGGCGGCGTACGTCTGCCGTCCACCCGGACCCTGAGCAAAGAACTGCAGCTTTCGCGAATCAGCATTCTCAATGCGTTCGATCAACTGATTGCCGAAGGTTTTCTGACGTCGCGCACCGGGGCCGGGACCTACGTCGGCAATGAATGGGAAGGCCGCGGTACTGATGACGAAGAACACCAGCCCCAGCCGCCTCGCCTGTCCGATCTGAGCCAGTCCATGCTGTCGTTGCGCAGCGATCATTTTCGCGGCGTTTCCTATGCGGACTGGGCGACCGGGAGCCCGACCTCGTTCCTGCCCAGCCACAGTGCCTACGATGCGTTTCCGCAATCAGTCTGGAAACGGCTGATGAACCGCCACCTGCACAAGCCGACCAAGGCCATGCTCGGTTATGGCGAACTGCAAGGTTTGCTGGCCCTGCGCGAGGCGATTGCCGAATACGTCTTCGATGCCCGGGGCATCGACTGCGCTGCCGAGCAGGTGGTCATCGTTTCCGGTGCCCAGCAAGCCTTTAACCTGCTGGGCATGCTGTTGCTCAATCCGCAGGACAGCTTCTGGATGGAGGATCCGGGGCATATCGCGGCGCGAATTGCGCTCCAGGCCCAGGGTGGTCTGGTGGTCCCGTTGCGTATCGACGAACAGGGGATCGATGTCCGGCAAGGTGTGGCGTTGTGTCCTGACGCTCGCCTGGTATTTACCACACCTTCGCGTCAGCATCCCTTGGGCATCACCATGAGTTATGCGCGGCGCCAGGAGCTCATCGACTGGGCTGCCCGCAATCAAAGCTGGATCATCGAGGACGACTGCGACAGTGAGTTTCGCTACAACGGCCGCCCCCTGCCGGCACTCTATGCCATGGACCAATGGGCCCGGGTCATCTACGCCGGAACGTTCAGCAAAGTGCTCTTCCCCTCGCTACGACTGGGTTACGTGATACTGCCGAACGCCCTGATCGAACCCTTCTGCACCCTGCGGGCGGTCATGGATCGCAGCCCGCCCACGCTGCTACAGGCCGTCACGGCAGACTTCATGCGCGAAGGCCACTTTCTCGGTCATATTCGTCGAATGCGTGCGCTGTACCAGGCTCGCCAGCAAGCACTGGTCGAACAACTGCAGCAACGGCTGGGCACTTTCTTCAGGATCACGCCTGTTGAAGCCGGCATGCACCTGATCGCCTGGTTACCCACGCATCTCGATGACGACGCCCTGGCCAGGGAACTCGGCCAGCATGGCATTCATACCTATCCCCTGAGTGACTACTGCCTCGAGCATGTCTTGCCACCGGCGCTGTTGATCGGCTTTGCCAGCACCCCTGAGGACCAGGCCCAAGAACGCGTCGAAGCGCTGGCCCAGGCCTTGAGCAACATGGGCTATCTGCTGCAGGCCACTTGACGCAAGGCAAGTGGTCTTATGATTTAACTGATAATGGATCTATCGAGAGTTCCTGACTGGCGCGATAAAGGCTGCGCCGGTAGACCCGGCGTCTGAACCAGGAACGACTCGTATGAACAATAAGATCCAGGAACGATTCAACGCATTGCTCAGCCATAAGGCTGTCGAGGCCGGGGCTCCCCCCGTACTGACTGAGGCACTGGCCCGCCAGTTGCTCGACCGACTGGGCCAACTGCGCCTGTTTGCCCATGCCTACCCCTTGCTGACCAACCTGACCCACGGCCGCGTGACACCTGCTGACCTGCTGGACTTCGCCTATCGCCACGAGCTGCAGGGGCTGAGCCTGCACTTGCTCGACGGTGAGGAAAACAGCCTCAGTCAAATGACAGCCACGCAACTTCAGGCGTTCGCTGCCAAGGCCAAAACACTCGGGCTGGATGTGCATCTGGAAATCAGCAGCACCCTGAAAAAAGATGTCGATCAAGTGATCGCCATTGCCAGGGCGCTGGGCACCCGCAACATCCGTGTTTACTCACGCTACGAAGGAGCGCTGTCGCGGGTCATGGACCTGATCGAGTCGGACCTGCACTACCTCGCGCAGCAGGCAGACGAGCACGACCTGTTCTTCGACTTCGAGCAGCATGAGGAGCTCAAGAGCAGCGAGATCGCGCAACTGTTGAACCGCCTGAACCACCCTCGGCTGCATGCCCTGTTCGATTTCGGCAACATGATCAATGCCTGCGAACAGCCCCTTGCTGCGCTCCGTAACCTGGCGCCGCACATACGCCAGACCCACCTCAAGGGTGTGCGCATCGTCCCCGAGCAAAATGCATTCGGCCATTACGGCGTGCTGCAGGGCTGTGACGAAGACGACCTGCCCAACGCACGCATGTTGTTCGAACTGCTGATGCTCGGCGAATCAGCTGTGCAAGTGATCGCGTTCATTCTCGAGCAGGAAAACCACTACGTTGCCCCGGCGTTCCGCCAGATGGACGAAGCCGCGGACCCGTTCATTGCGTACCGGGAAATGAGTGAAACAGCGCTGCCGGAAGGCTTCTCGCTGGAGCAAATGCTGGCCGATGAACACCGTTGGGCCAACAACCAGGTTGCCTATGTACGAGGTCTGCTGGCCGAGTTCCGARCCCTGGCCGAGTTGACCCTGGCCCATTGCGCTGACGCCTGAACCTGACGTGCCGACCGGCACTGCCTACCCAATCAAGCCTGGAGAACAATAATGACATCCCATGACAAGGCCAAATGGCTCAGATTCCTGATTCTCATCCTCGGTGGCGGCACCATCTACAAGCTGGCGAATCTCAAAGACGCCTTTTATATCCCCATGCAAGAGTTCATGGGGCTGTCCCACACTGAAATTGGCGTGCTGCTGAGCGCCAACGCCATCATCGCCACCGCGCTGTTTGTGGTGGGCGGCATGCTCGCCGATCKGTACGATACGCGTAAGCTGATCCCCCTCGGCCTGATCGGTACCGGCAGCCTCGGCCTCTACCTGGCGACCTTTCCGCCCTTCAGCAATCTGCTGATTGTGTTCTGCCTGCTGGCCGTATGTGCCGACTGCATCTTCTGGCCCTCGCTGCTCAAAGCCATCCGCAATCTGGGAGACGATAAGGAACAGGGGCGCCTGTTTGGCCTTCTGGAAGGTGGACGTGGTGTCGTCGATACCCTGGTCGCCTTCTCTGCACTGGGCGTGTTCGTCGCCATGGGCTCCGGTGAAAACGGTCTGAAGTCGGCGATCCTCTTCTATTCGGTCATCGACATTCTTGCCGGGACCCTGACCTGGCTGCTGCTCAAGAGCGGCAATACCCAGTCGACCGCCAAGCCCAAGAACGGAATGTCGAACCTGCTAGAGGCCATCAAGGTGCCGGGCATCTGGCTGGTCAGCCTCAACGTGTTCATGGTCTACATCGTGTATTGCGGCCTGACCTATTTCATTCCCTACCTCAAGGACATGTACGAACTGCCCGTCGCCCTGGTGGGCGCCTATGGCATCATCAACCAGTACTTCCTCAAGATCCTCGGCGGCCCCGCCGGTGGCTTCATTGCCGACAAGCAGTTCAAGAGTTCCAGCCGCTATCTGAAGTGGGCATTCCTGGCTTTGTTGCCGCTGATGGGCGTCATCATGCTCATCCCGAAAAGCCCGGGTTTCATCTATGCGGGCATGGCAGCCACCCTCTCCTTCGCGCTGATTGTCTTTTCCATGCGCGGCGTGTTCTGGGCACCCATGGGTGAAGTCGGCATACCCCAGCACATCACCGGTTCAGCCTTTGGCATTGGTTGCCTGGTCGGCTATGCGCCTGGCATGTTTGCCTACGTCATCTACGGCGCAATCCTTGACCATTTCCCGGGTCAGCAAGGCTACAACTACGTGTTCTCGTTAATGAGTCTGTTGGCCATTGTCGGGTTCATGGTCTCCAGCCTGCTGTATCAAGCGGTTCGGAAAAACTCCACGGTCACCGGCAAGGTCAGCGCCGCGCAAGCCTGAACATAGGTCGGGTGTACGCGTCGCAACACATTGCCGTGCGGCGGTAACCGAAACCTCTCGGTTACCGCCGCACGGGCGCCGCCATCAAGCAGCACTGACGATGCTCTTGCTGATCATCCGTGGTGTGTAATCCATCGGTGAAGCTGTCGGATCGCTATACAGTGAACTACTGTCAGTCATGGGCGTGGCGTCCACAGCCAATCTCCAGATATCCGTTGAGTTGCAGGGTTTCCAACCGACTTATCACGATGATCAGGGAACCAGGTCGATGGCAAAAGATGCAAAAGCCGAATCGGAACACGCGACTTTTATCGCACAGGAGACTGAGGCTCTGGTCGAGCCAGCCCTTGTTTGCGATGCCGCTCGCAATGGAATCTGGCGCACACGGATCAGGGTCAAGGCGCGCAATCTGAGTCGCTCGACCCAGTTTGTCATTGCCGCTGCGGTGATCCTGGGACTGACCATGTTCTTCGTCGGCAAACTGGTGAGCGCACGCATAGAAAGTGCCGCGGTACATAGCGCAGCAGAAGCAGGCGCTCAGTACATGGATACGTTTCTGGAGCCCTATGTGCAGGAGATGAGCCGGGACAACAAACTCTCGGATGCAAGTGTCCAGTCCCTGGACCACCTCACGGAAAGTCGTTCGCTCAAACATCATATTGTCTCGATCAAGATCTGGCGGGCGGATGGCACGGTGGTCTACAGCACGAATAAAGCCATCACCAACCACACATTCCCTTTGGATGAGATCACCGAGGCACTCAAGGGCAAAGTGGTCACCGACCTTGAAGGGCTGAACGAGGATGAGAACGAGTTCGAGCGCAACCTCAACGTGCCGCTCTATGAGATCTACGCGCCCCTGCGGGATTCAAGCACCAGGAAAGTCATCGCGGTGGGTGAATTTTATGAAAAGGCCGATAGTCTGAAGCGCGAGATCAATCGCGTCCGAGAGCAGGTATGGGTGGTCGTTGGCGCCGCGACCCTGGCAATGCTGACGCTGCTTTTTTTCATCGTGCGACGCGGTGACAAGATCATCCAGCGACAACAAGTGGCACTGCGCTTACGGCTGCAGGAGCAAACCCGTCTGCACATCAGCAATGCCGAACTCCAGAGCAAGATGGCGACGGCTACCCAGGAGTTTTCCCATGTCAACGAACTCACCTTGAGGCGCATTGGTGCAGACCTGCACGATGGGCCGGCGCAGTTATTGACCTTGATTCTGATCCGGCTCGACGACCTGGCCGAAAACTGTTCCGCTGTCGATCAGGAGTCGCTGGAAACCATTCGTGGCGCCGCCACCGACGCACTGCGTGAGGTCCGCGATTTATCGCGAGGCCTGGCACTTCCGGAAATCAATGAATTGAGCCTGGTGGAAGAGTTGCAACTGGTGGCGCAACGGCACGAGCAACGCACTGGCACCAAGGTCACATTAACCCTGGGACTGCTACCGGAGGCCGCGCCACTACCGCTCAAACTCTGTTTGTACCGTTTTGTGCAAGAAGCCCTCAACAACGCTTACCTGCATGCCAACGGCGAGGGTCAGGTCATCCAGGCGCAATACATTGATGAAGTATTGAACATCAGCGTCAGGGACAGTGGTCCAGGCATGGCGGCGGACGCCATGCTGCAAGGGGCATCCGGCAGAACCCGATTGGGGCTCGCCGGTTTGCGTTATCGCATTGAATCTCTGGGTGGGTTGTTCAGCATCGACTCTTGCGTCTCTGGTACGTCGGTCAATGCACAGTTCAAACTCTAGGGAGTGTTCCGGCATCCATTGGTGTTTTTGCTGCGCCGTTGTGAAGTCGCCCGACAGCTTCGCGCTCCCTGTAATGCCGTAGAGCCGTGACCGCTTCGACACGATTTCGGGCGTGCAGTTTCTGCATCACGCAGCCCATGTGGTGCTTGACGGTTTTTTCGCTGATCATCAGCTTTGTCGCAACCTCCCTATTGGTCAGCCCCTTTGAAACTTCACGAATGACCTCCTCCTCGCGATGGGTCAGATCAATCGTGTGAATTTGCGCTTCGGGCTTCTTGTCGTTACTCAGCAGTTTGTTGGCGAACTCGGGGGTGATATACGTCTCCCCCCTGGCAACCGATCTGATAGCCAGGACCAGTTCCGGTCCGCTGACTCCTTTCAACACATACCCGCGCGCGCCGGCCTCCAGTGCCAAAAAGGCGTCATCTTCGGCTTCCGAAACCGTCAGCATCAGTACCTTCACATTCGACAGTTGAGTGGAAATGAACCGCACCGCGGCGAACACATCGCCCGGCATATTGACGTCCATCAACATCACATCCGGACGGATCTTGCGGGCAATATCCATGGCATCTTGCGCATTGGCGCCCTGCTCCACGACCTGAAGATCCGCCCGTTTTCTCAACGTATTGGCAACTCCCTCACGCAACATCGGATGATCGTCGGCAATGCCGATGCGAATGGTTGGATTCATGACGCGCTCCCGAAACGATCAGCACTCGAACACTCATTGATTAATAGCAGGGAACCGGGGACGCCGCCGGTCGCCAGTCGCATGTCCCGGGCTCCTGGTGTTCGGAAATCAGACTTAGGTCGGACTCAATTCGATCGTCAACAAGCATTCACTATGACAAGACTCTGATTTTCAGACGCCAACCCATTGTTTTAAAACGCCATTAAAAACGTCAATAAACAGCCGGCGCCATAAAACCCGGCCCCATCTTTCATCCGACCAACAGTCGCTCTCCTGCGCTTGGGTACATACAGCCCCCGTGCTCGATAGCAGGCGTTCTCGCGATGAGGCCATCGCAGCCAACATCCATGCCGCCTGACACGCCGCCATCGCGAGCAAGCTCGCTCCCACAATTGATCGCAGGTGTACGCAAATGACGCGCTCACCGCAAAGCCACTGTGGGAGCGAGCTTTTCGGTTCATGTATCGTCACAACCACCTCGCGAAAAATCCGTGATGACATGTCATGACCTCCTTCAGAAACGGACTTTGCCCAGCAAATACGGGGGTTTAAAGGACGAACGGTCGAGAGGCGTCAAGCGCGGGGAATTGCCGGGAGATTGCAGCCACTACAGGCTTTTCAGGCAGGCACGTTCGTCGCGGTGCGATGAACTTCACTTTCATCGCGTGTCACATTAAGTCCTTGTCAAGCGAACTTCAGTAGAGGTACAGCCTTATGAGCATCGCCACAATTGTCAGTGCCGTGATTTCCAGTCTCGCACCCAGTGTCTTCGACCAGAACAGCCTGCAAGAACCCGGCGCGCATGTCTCGGCCGTCGAATACCACTACGGAATGGACATCGATGTGAAACGGGTATTGCAGCGCACTGATACATCCGACAAGACCGGCGTGGTACCGGTGACCCTGGTCTACGAAGACAGCGAAGGCGAGATTCACAAGATCCGCTTCCTCGAATGGGGTGCAAGCCCCGCCGACCCCACCAGAATTGCCTGATCCGCTCACCGATAGGGTTCTGGGCCGTGCCTGCGCGGCGCAGGCCGGAACCCCGAGTCGCTCCAGTCACAGCAACTCCTCCACCGCCGTGGCGCGGGTGTTCCGGGAGCAAACCTGAAAGCGCTTCAACGCGCCCCCCTAGGGTCGGGACGCAGTGATCGGTGACAAGGGTACGCTCTGCGTGACTTTGGCCATCTGGGTGATTTCCACCTGCACCTTGTCCTTGCCGAGCAGGTAATCGGCCAGCTTCTGGGAGAATGGCCAGTAGTTCAGTGCAGCAGTCAGGGTCAGCGGCCCGACGGCGTCGGCCGGTACCAGGAAGGAGAACTCCCCGATATCGTAGCCCTTGGGCAGAATGCGGTTGTCCGAGAGAATCTGTGTGGCATTCCAGACCTCGACGTCCAACGGATTGCCGTCCTCGTCGCCGATGTGCACTTTGAAGTTTCGCGTGTTGTCCTCGGTCTTGCCGTCCTTGATCGCACCCAGTCGATAGACCTCGCGACCACTGGCATCCAGCACCCGGAAGTCGATCCAGATCTCCCGTCCCTCCGGAAAACCGGTCGGCAGCTTGTGCCCGGCGCCGACGTTGGAAACTTTGACGGCTACCGAGTTGTATTGCCCGGGAATGATGGCGGCCGGCAGTTGCTGGAAGGTTATTTCCCCCGCCCGCGCGAGCATGTCGCGCGCGCGTTGCGCGCCCACTTCCTGACCGAGATGCTTGAGCATCATCGCGTTGGCTCCGCTGAACCAATGCGAGGCGACCTCCWCGCGGTCTGGCCCCATGATCGCGGCCTTGCCCGCAAAACCCGGCATATGGCAGCTCTGGCAGGTTACGCCGTTAAGGCTGTAGGCGCTCTCCTGCCATTCGTCATAGGTACGCTCGACCGCCACACTGCTGAACGGGTGCGTGACGTTGTGGCAGGTGCCGCAAAAGTCCGAGCGCGTGTGCAGAGCGGAATACACGGTGTCGTGATAAGGCGAAACGGCGTCTTTACGCGGGCCGAACTTGGTCGGTTTACCGTGCGCTCGAGGGCTCAGAACATAGGCACCGTTATCGAGGCCCGTGCGGGCACTGATGTTGTGGCAGGTCTCGCAATCGACCCCGGGCATCGGATGATTTTTCGCGCTGTCTTCAATTGAAGAGCGGTTGACTTGCGAATTGATCTGCCCGGTCGTGAGACCGATCGGGGTATGGCAGCCGGTGCAGAAGTTATCGACCTTCCCCTCGGTGGCCGAACTCGCACGCTGGAGCAAGGCCCGATAGATGGGTTCATCCCAGGCCTGGGACATCATCGAGGAGCGCCACTGTTTGTAAATCTCCGTATGACAAGCGCCACAGACCTGGGCATTGTCGAAGTCATTTACATTCAAAACCAGGTTGCCGGGGGTATTGGCCCGATGCGGAAAGAACGGCATCGCGCCAGTCACGTGCATGAGCCTGGAACGTGCCGGCTCCAGCCACTTCTCATTACTTTGATTGTCATTAACCTGAGGTTCGTCTGCCGCCATCAGCGTTACCGTCAGCAGGCAAGCCAGAAAACACAACCCGCGCAGCGCTACTTGCGCACGCGTATATCTGGAGTGGCTCATAAGCATTTCCCCTGGACGGTTGCAGAGGAGGACAGCAGCACTTCAATTGAGYAGGCGGGGTATTTCGCGATGTAAACCGATGGTTACATGCGATCACTCAATGGGGTACTGACAGCTCMACAGGTTCCCGACTCTGCAACTTTCAAGAACGGGACAAGCTCTCACTCAGCAATTACTTTGCCAGCGTTGTGTAAAACGCGTGCGAGCCCCGTAAACATTGGCCAGAGGTTGAAATACCGTGCTGGAGGAGACGCGAATACTGCTGGGGAATGGCGCCCCGTTTGTGGGGCAGCTCACTCCGAAATCGGGGGCCACTCACTTGACTCGCTACGACTTACTCCCGGTCTTTCGTCGAGCGGATGAGATTGCCCCGTAACTTCACAATGGCCTTCTGCATTTGCACGAAGTCGTCGGGGTCAAGACCGGTTTGCGGGAAGCCGTCTTCGGTGAGGCCTTCGCGCAGTTTTCGTCCCTCTTTGGTCAGACTGATCCGCACCTGGCGTTCGTCTTCCGGGTCGCGCTGGCGCAGCAAATACCCCATCGCTTCCAGCTTCTTGAGGATCGGCGTGAGGGTATTGGATTCGAGAAACAGCTTTTCGCCGAGGCTGCCAACGGTCTGGTTGTCTTCCTCCCACAGCGCAACCAGGGTGATGTATTGCGTATAGGTCAGGCCGAGCCGTTCAAGCATCGGCTTGTAGGCCTTGCCGAAGGCCAGGTTGGCTGAATAGACCGCAAAACACAGGAAATCGGAGAGTTTGAGATCCAGGGCGGATGTTTTGTCGGTGTTTTTCATGGACGTTCTCATGGGTCAGTCTTGCAAGACTGAAACTATACGTCGTACGCGATGGTGTCGGAAGTGCGTATAAACAC
>NZ_JBGCUL010000071.1:0-11765 GCF_054177685.1 Pseudomonas sp. P5_A2_2 | reverse complement strand
GCGTTACTGCGTTGGGCCTGCTTCAGGTAGGCGCCCAGCTCCCGTGCCGGCAAGGGTTTGCTGTAGTGATAGCCCTGACCTTCGTGGCAGCCTTCGGAGATGATGTAGGCCTCTTGCTCGGCGGTTTCCACGCCTTCGGCAATCACCTGCATGCCCAGGCTCTTGCCCAGTTGGATGATGGCCCGAACGATGGTCGCATCGTCGTCGTCATCGAGCAGGTCCTGAACGAAGCTCTTGTCGATCTTGATCTTGTCCAGCGGCAGGCTCTTGAGATAACTCAAGGATGAATAGCCGGTGCCAAAGTCATCGATGGCGATCAGCGCGCCGGAGCGGCGCAGGCTGAGCAGGTGCTGGGCCGCCGTGCTGATGTCTTCCATCAGACCGGTTTCGGTGACTTCCAGCTCCAGGCTGCGTGGTGGCAGGCGATACATCTGCAGCAGGTTGTTGACCACCCGTGGCAGTTCGGCGTGGTGCAATTGAACCGTGGACAGGTTTACCGCCATGCGCAGGTCGCTGAAGCCCTGGTCATGCCACTCGCGTAATTGTTTGCAGGCCTGGTCCAGCACCCATTCGCCGATGGCAATGATGGTACCGTTCTGTTCGGCCAGCGGGATGAACAGGTCCGGTGGCACCATGCCGTGCTCGGGGTGTTGCCAGCGAATCAGGGCTTCGACGCCCACCACGCGGTTATCGCGATAGCTGATCTGCGGCTGGTAGACGAGGTAGAACTGATTGCGGATCAGTGCATCGCGCAGGTCTTTTTCCAGCTCGCGGCGGCGGCGCATTTCGGTGTCGACGCTGGCGATATAGAACTGATAGCGGTTGCGCGAACGGGTCTTGGCCAGCGTCATGGTCTGCTCGGCCTTTTGCAGCAACTTCTCGGTGCTGTCACCGTCCTCGGGGAACAGCGTGATGCCGATGGTGGCGCGCAGGCGGATCTCCTGATGATCGAGAGCAAACGCCGCTTCCAGATCATCGAGAATGCTTTGTGCCAGCTCGGCGGCTTCATAGGGTTGCTCGATATCGGCCTGGACCAGGGCGAACTGGTCGCCACCGAGACGGGCGAGGGCACCCAGGCGACCGCTATGCCCGCGCAGGCGATCGGCCAGGGCCAGCAACAACTGGTCGCCGGTCTGGTAGCTGAACTGCTCGTTGATGCCCTTGAAGTCATCGAGGCCGACACACAACACCGCGACCCGGCGCTGCAGTCTGCCGGCGTCGATGAGGATCTTGTCCAGTTGCTGCTGCAATTGCTGCCGGTTCGGCAGTCCCGTCAGGAAGTCGTATTGGGACATGCGCAACAGGCTGTTTTCCGCTTCGTGGCGCAGATGGGTATTGCGTTCGATGGATTCGAGCAACTGGTTGGCGGTGTTGATCCAGATGCCCAGTTCGTTTTTCTCGTGGCCCTTGAGCAGCGGAATCTTGTGTTCGCTGGGACGATCCGGATTGATTTCCGTGAGGTGCTTGATGATCCGCGACAGCGGCTTGGTCAGCAGCCAGTGATAGACCAGATACAACACCAACCCCATGGCGAGCGCGCGCAGTACGCCGGAAATGAAGATGATCACCGAGCTGACAATGAACCCTTGGCCGTAAGTGGCGGTATCGAGGGTGATGCTCAGATCGCCGTAATACTCGCTGTAAGGCCCGCGACCGACCAGTTGGGTGGTGAAGGTGCGTTCCTTGCCAAGAATCGGGTCGGTCAGCCAGCGACTGTAGGAGTGCTGCAACTCGCGGGTTTTTTGCGCGAGCATGGCTTCGTTGGGATGGCCGATGGAGGCCTGGCGCACGGCGGCGTYCTGAAACAGGCCTTCGATTACCTGCATGCCCATTTCCCGGTCCAGGCTATATACAGCCTGGGTCGAGGGGTCGCGAAACATGTCGAGGATGCGCTGGGCATCGCTGGCGACGGCCTGGCGTGTTTTATAGGCATCGAACACAATCTGGGCGCAGCTCAAGACCACGCCGACGATCAATGCCGACAGGAGCACGACCCGGAGCAACTTCACCGACAAGCTGTTCTTGAGTTCCAGCTTCAAAGGGTTATTCCTTGTTCCGTGCGGGTAGCATCAAGTTGCCATGAGTATTGGCAATCCCGTGATGGCAGTCAAAGGGACAATCATCCCTGGGGGATTTTGCCTTCAGCCTGGCCGATTTGCAGTTGTCCTGGCGAGTTAGCCTATTAGCACTGTGTCGGTTGTCGAGTCCTTCAACTTGAGGGGCAGGAGTGGAGATATTTTCCTTTTGTTTGATGTTAGTCGTCCGGGGCGTTGGGGCAAGGAGGGCAAGACTTGTTTCATCGTGGGAAATTGTCCTGGGTTGCTCGCTCAGGCGGCCAGATAGCCGACCTGATTTCGCGGATGTATTACTCCGTAGGAGCTGCCGAAGGCTGCGATCTTTTGATCTTGTTTGTAGGTAATAAAGCCAAAAGATCGCAGCCTCGTTGCACTCGACAGCTCCTACAGGGAAATGCGTACGCATGAAGAACCAGGCCTGCCAGCCGACCAATCTCCCACGCCTCTAAGCTGATCGTTCCCACGTTCCCGCGTGGGAATGCTGCCAGAGACGCTCCGCGTTACGTTTTTGCTGGTTAGCGGTGTAGGAAAGCGCCAGAAGTTTCCCACGCAGTTTTCAGGTTGCCCGTCGGAAGCGGGCTGAATAGCCTTTGGCTGTCGCTGAAAACTCAGCGATCGGGTGTGAGAACCCGGCAAGTCATAGTCATCCAGTGCCAGTATCCGCATAATTGCCGCCAGCTTATCCGCTGTTTGTAAATGCGTTATGGCGGCTGTGTGCGGGCAGACTTTTGTCTGGCCGGGTGCCTATGACCGGTTTTCTCACCTCGCACATAGCTGCCACCTCTTTGCCGTGTGAGAACGGCAATGGGTGGCACCCACCGCATAGGAATATTTCAGTGGATAAGTTAATCCCCGATCCGCCCTTAA
Organism: Pseudomonas sp. P5_A2_2; assembly: GCF_054177685.1. Taxonomy (NCBI): domain Bacteria; kingdom Pseudomonadati; phylum Pseudomonadota; class Gammaproteobacteria; order Pseudomonadales; family Pseudomonadaceae; genus Pseudomonas; species Pseudomonas sp. P5_A2_2. Next base: position 8,823 of record NZ_JBGCUL010000071.1, on the reverse strand, counting down.
ATACAGCCAAACCCTATACCCCGAACACCATGTTCATGATCGTCCCGGACATGGACACCGAATCCCTGCTGGCCCACGCTTGTGAGTCATTGGCTTCGGCCAATGTCATGGCGAGTGATTTCGCCACCTTCCTGACCGGCCCTCAGCGCAATACGGCGTTGGCCATTGCGCAGATCATCATGCTGGCGGAACTGGCGGTGAATCGTGCGTTGGATAACGTCGATCCGCAGGGATAGGTATTCAGTCAGGTTGACCGCTTCGTCGTTCATCGCGAGCCTGCTCGCGAAGGGGCTCTGCCGAACGCTGAAAATCCCGGGCAATAAAAAACCCGGCTAAAAAGCCGGGTTCTTTTGACTGGCGTCGAGATTAAGCGGTGAAGGTTTTGCCTTCGAACTGCTCAGCCACGAACTTCCAGTTGACCAGGTTCCAGAACGCTTCGACGTACTTTGGACGCAGGTTGCGGTAGTCGATGTAGTAAGCATGTTCCCAGACGTCGCAGGTCAGCAGCGGGGTGTCGCCGTTGGTCAGCGGGTTGCCGGCGCCGATGGTGCTGGCCAGGGCCAGGGAACCGTCAGCTTTCTTCACCAGCCAGCCCCAACCGGAACCGAAGGTGCCGATGGACGTCTTGCTGAACTCTTCCTTGAACTTGTCGAACGAACCGAAGGCCGCGTTGATGGCTTCAGCCAGTACGCCGGTTGGTTGACCGCCAGCGTTTGGCGCCAGGCAGTTCCAGTAGAAAGTGTGGTTCCAGACCTGAGCGGCGTTGTTGAAGATACCGCCCGAGGAAGTCTTGACGATTTCTTCCAGGGTCTTGCCTTCGAACTCGGTGCCTGGCACCAGGTTGTTCAGGTTCACGACGTAGGTGTTGTGGTGCTTGTCGTGGTGGAATTCCAGGGTTTCCTTGGAAATGTGCGGCTGCAGGGCATCGTGTGCGTACGGCAGCGGCGGCAATTCGAAAGCCATAATGATTCTCCTAATCAGGTCAGTTGCGGTGAGCGCAAGGCCGATCACGGGCGGCCAGACAAGCGCCGGGGAGTTTGTACTCTTTGCGGCGCAGGGAGTCGGATCATAGCACCGGGGGGGCGGCATAACCACGCAACAACTGTGTGGAATAGAGGTTGCGCCAATCAGATGGCCGCGATCAGCTGCAGCGCTACGGCAAACATCATCAAAGCCACCAACAGATCGAGTATTCGCCAGGTGCTGGGGCGGGCGAGCCACGGTGCCAGCCATGCCGCACCGAGCGCCAGGGTGAAAAACCACAGCAGCGAGGCACTGGCCGCGCCTACTACATAAGCGCCGGGCTCGGTTTGTTGTGCGCCCAGGGAGCCGATCAGCAAAACGGTGTCCAGATAAACGTGCGGGTTGAGCAAGGTCACCGCCAGCGCGCTGAGCATGACCGCCCGCAGCGAGCGTACGGTCTGGCTCTCGCCCTGCTCAAGGCTCTGTTTCGAAAAGGCCCGGCGCAGTGCCTGGCTGCCATACCACAACAGAAACGCTGCGCCACCCCAACGGGCGATGGCCAACAGCGTCGGGTTCTGCGCCAGCACCGTCGCCAGGCCGAATACCCCGGCGGCCACCAACAGGGCGTCGCAGGCCACGCACAGCGCCGCCACCGGCAGGTGATGTTCACGCCGCAGGCTTTGCGCCAGCACAAACGCATTCTGGGTGCCGATCGCCATGATCAGGCCGAAGGCCACGAGCAGCCCGTTCACATAACTTTGCCACATGATTTTTACTCCGCGTTGGCTGCCAGATCCCGCAGTACTTGCAGGGCACGGTCGGCGTCGGCCTGACCGACAAACAAATGGTCGTGGTAGTAGCCGGCAATCACGTTGCAGCTGATTCCGGCCTTGCCCAATGCGGTGGCGAACGCGGCGGTCAGGCCGACCGCTTCGAGGGCCGAATGCACGTTCAGGGTGATCCAGGCGGCGATGTAGTCGAAGCTGAATCCGGCTTTTTCGGCGAGGGAACGTTCGAGAATCACGGTCAGGCCTTCCTGCTCGCGAAAGCTGCCGACAATCTCCAGATCCTTGGGCAACTTGCCGTCGCGCAGGGTGCAGAACACGTATTCGCCGGCGTTGAGTTGCGGGCTCATGCTGCGCAGCAGCGTTGCCAATGAAGTTTCGCCAGCCATGTGGGTGATCCTTGTTCAAGAGTTCGTGCTGGTCATTGTCCTTGTGAAGGTTGTATAAGAAAAACCAATCTTGCTGATCGCTCATTAGGAAAACTGATGTTCGACTATAAATTGCTTTCTGCCCTGGCCGCCGTGGTCGAACAGGCCGGTTTTGAACGGGCGGCCCAGGTGCTGGGTTTGTCGCAATCGGCGATTTCCCAGCGCATCAAGCTGCTGGAAGCGCGGGTTGGCCAGCCGGTGCTGGTGCGGGCCACGCCGCCGACGCCGACGGAAATCGGTCGGCGGCTGCTCAACCACGTGCAGCAGGTGCGCTTGCTTGAACGGGATTTGCAAAGCCTGGTGCCGGCGCTGGATGAAGAGGGCCTGCCGGAACGCCTGCGGATCGCCCTGAATGCCGACAGCCTGGCCACTTGGTGGGCGCAGGCCGTGGGGGCGTTTTGCGCGGAACAGCATCTGTTGATGGATCTGGTGGTCGAAGACCAGACCGTCGGCCTCAAGCGCATGCGCGCCGGTGAAGTGGCGGCCTGCGTCTGCGCCAGCGAGCGTCCGGTGGCGGGTGCGCGCAGCGTGTTGCTGGGGGCCATGCGTTACCGGGCACTGGCCAGCCCCGCGTTTATTGCCCGGCACTTTCCGCAGGGCGTACGCGCCGATCAGTTGGCCCGCACCCCGGCGCTGGTGTTTGGCCCGGACGATTTCCTGCAGCATCGCTACCTTGCGTCCCTCGGCGTCGAGGGCGGTTTCGAACACCATTTATGCCCGTCCTCCGAAGGTTTCATTCGTCTGACGGAAGCCGGGCTGGGTTGGGGGCTGGTTCCGGAACTGCAGGTGCGCGAGCAACTGGAAAGGGGTGTATTGCAGGAGCTGCTGCCAGATAAGCCGATCGATGTGCCGTTGTACTGGCATCATTGGCGTAATGGCGGCCAGCTGCTGGGGCTGCTCACCGATCAATTGGTCAGCGCATCGAAGCAGTGGCTGGTGCCCTTGGACTGACGCGCAGCGTCAAGACCTCACGTAATACGCAAAACGAAAAATTCGGAGCAATTCATGAAGATTCTGGTTACCGGCGCAAGCGGCTTCATCGGCGGGCGCTTTGCGCGTTTTGCCCTGGAGCAGGGCTTGGACGTGCGGGTCAACGGTCGCCGGGCCGAGAGTGTGGAGCATCTGGTACGCCGCGGAGCCGAGTTCATCCCGGGTGACTTGAGCGACCCGGAACTGGCGCGCGAACTGTGTTCGGACGTCGAGGCCGTGGTGCATTGCGCCGGTGCCGTCGGTTTGTGGGGGCGTTATCAGGATTTCCATCAGGGCAACGTCCAGGTCACCGAGAATGTGGTCGAAGCCTGCCTGAAGCAACGGGTTCGGCGGCTGGTGCATTTGTCGTCGCCGTCGATCTACTTCGATGGTCGCGATCACCTGGGCCTGACCGAAGAACAGGTACCCAAGCGCTTCAAACACCCTTACGCTGCCACTAAATACCTGGCCGAGCAAAAAGTCTTCGGCGCCCAGGAGTTCGGCCTCGAAACCCTGGCCCTGCGCCCGCGTTTCGTCACCGGGGCTGGCGACATGAGCATCTTCCCGCGCCTGTTGAACATGCAGCGCAAGGGGCGCCTGGCAATCATCGGCAACGGTCTGAACAAAGTTGACTTCACCAGTGTGCAAAACCTCAACGAGGCATTGCTCAGCAGTTTGCTGGCCAGCGGTTCTGCGTTGGGCAAGGCTTACAATATCAGCAACGGCACGCCGATTCCGCTGTGGGACGTGGTCAATTACGTCATGCGCAACATGGAAGTCCCACAGGTAACCCGCCACCGTTCCTACGGCCTGGCCTACAGCGTGGCGGCGCTCAACGAGGGTGTGTGCAAGTTGTGGCCGGGGCGTCCCGAACCGACGCTGTCGCGTCTGGGCATGCAGGTCATGAACAAAAATTTCACCCTGGACATCAGCCGCGCCCGGCATTATCTGGATTACGATCCCAAGGTCAGCCTCTGGGCGGCCCTCGATGAATTCTGTGGCTGGTGGAAGGCTCAGGCTATTCGCTGACGTTAGAACAACGACCCCTTACTGAACCGGATACGGGGCTTCAGGGTCAATGGTTACGGCTGTGGGGTTTATACTGCGCGGCATAAAGCCATCATGTGTTTCACTAAGGTTTATTCAATGTCCATGCGTAACGATGCCAACGACGACTTTGACGATGTACCGAGCTTGCGTGCAGACGTTCTCGATGACGATTTTCCGCCCACTGCCCGCACGGTCGTGCATTCGCGCACGGCGCCGGTGGTAAAGGTCAAGGCGCCGAGCACCGGCCCCCTGTGGGCGTTGGTCGGGGCGCTGTTCTTTGCGTTCGCGGGCCTGGCCTGGTGGAGCTTTCAGCAGATTTCCCTGATGGAACAGCAACTGGTGGCGACCCAGGAAAGTTTCGCGCGAATCAGTGAGGAAGCGGCAGGGCGACTGCAGGACATTTCCGGAAAGGTTGTTGCCAGCCAGACCAGTGTCACCACCGACAGCGAGGCCTTGAAGCTGCAAATCCGCCAGCTGGAAAGCAAACTCAAGGATCAGGGCGCCCAGCAGCAAGGTGTTGCCGGTCAGGCCTCGGACCTGGACAAGCGACTGGCACAAATGACCGCGCAAACCACCGAACTGGACAAACGCCTGGCGCAGTTGACTGCCCAGGATACCGAACATCAGACGGCCAATACGCAGTTGCAGGCCCAGGTCAAAGCCTTGAGCGCTGAATTGGCCGTCTTGAAAAGTGCCCCGTCCGATTCGGAAAAACTCGATGCACAGCTGAAAAGCCTGGGCGCCGATATCACCGCGCTGAAGAAACAAGGTAACCCGAGCGCTGCTATCGAGCGTCTCGAGCAGGACATGATCGTGCTCAAGAGCCAGCAGGACAACCGTCCGGCTGCCGCACAGGGCTCGACCAACACTGCCGAGTTCGATGCGTTCCGCAGCCAGGTCACCCGCAACATCAACACCCTTCAGGCGCAGGTCCAGAACTTGCAGCAGCAACTGCGCGCCCGGCAGTAGTCGACTGTTAATGAGCATTTAGTGGCGAGGGCAAGCTCCCTCGCCACAAGCATGTCTACTACCTGCGCATCGGCCAGCGAAGGCCGCAGTACGGCCTGCCTATCGAACTTTGTCCTCGCGCCCGCGCAACAACATGTTCGGCATGGCAATCGCCGCCGCCAACCCCAGCAGCGACACCACTGCACTGACCGTCAGCAAGTGCCGGAACGTCAGCAACAGCTCAGCGCGCAAGGCGTTCTGTGCCTCACCCGGTGCGGCGTTCAACCCGTCGAGCAACACATTCCCCGAACTGCCTTCGGCAATCAGCGACGAACCGGTCAGGTGCGCAAAACTTGAATCCTGCAACAGCGCCAGCAGCAGCGCCGACATCAATGCCACACCCACGGCACCACCCAGCGAACGGAACAGATTGGTGGTGCTGGTGGCGACACCGATGTCGCGCTGGTCCACCGAGTTCTGCGTGCCGACCAATGACGTCGGGAACTGCATGCCGGAAGAAATCCCGCAGAGCAACATGAACAGGCTGCTCACGACGAATGCCTGCGGCGGGCTGAACGCCATGCCAAGAATCGAGATGGGCATCAGCGCAGCACCGGTAAGGATCATCGGTTTGTAGCGCCCGGTCACGGAAGTACGGCGGCCGGCGAAATACGCGCCAATCGGCAAACCCATGGCCAGTGGCAGCAAATGCAGGGCGGCGCTGTCGGCACCGGCACCGGTTACGCTCTGGAAGCGCAATGGCATCAGCACAATCAGCGAGATGGCCTGGAAACTGGTAAAGAAAATCGTGCACCAGCACAGGATCGCGTTGCGGTTGGCGAACAGATGCATGGGCAGCAACGGCTCCCGTGCCCGCCGCTCGTGAACGACGAACAGCCCCAGCACCAGCACCGCACTGGCCAGCAGCGCCAGCACTTCGGCACTGCGCCAGGAATGGCCCTGACCGACCTGCGTGATGCCCAGTAACAACGCCGTCAGCCCGATGATCATCAGCACGGTGCCCAGGTAATCGATGATCGGTTTGCGTTGCGGAATCGGCAGGCCCACCAGCGTACGGTAAGCCACCAGCCAGGCACCCAGGCCCAGCGGCAGGTTGATCAAAAACACCCAGCGCCAGGACAGGTATTCGGTCATGTAGCCGCCAAGCACCGGGCCGGCCACGCTGGCCACCGCGTACATGCTGCTGAAATAGCCCTGATAACGACCGCGCTCCCGTGGCGGCACGATGTCACCGATGATCGCCTGGCTCACCGAAATCATCCCGCCGGCGCCGATGCCCTGGAAGATCCGCGCCAGTACCAGTTGCTCCATGCTCTGGGCCATGCCGCAGAACACCGATGCCAGGGTGAACAGGCCCATGCCGAACAGCATCAGCTTGCGCCGCCCGTACAGGTCGCCCAGTTTGCCGTAGATCGGCACCGCCACGGTCATGGCCACCATGTAGCCGGAAATCACCCAGGCCAGTAGGCTGACGTCCTTGAATTGCGCGGAAATGGCCGGCATCGAAACGGCGACGATGGTCTGGTCCAGCGCCCCGAGAAAGATCGCCAGCATCAGGGCGATCAGCACGCTGCGGATGGCGGGTTTGAGCGTTTCAGGCTGGTGGAGATTGGTCACGGGAAAACCTGCGGGCAGTGATTGACCCGCACGAGGCAAGGCGAGCGGGAATGCTCGCCAGTGTAAGTCGATAGCAAGCTATTCGATAGTCTCGTACGGAAGCCCGACGTAGTTTTCCGCAATGGTTTTTCGACCCGCCTCGGAGTCGATGAAATAGTCCAGTTCCGACTCGGCAATGCGCTGGCTAAAGGCATCGTGGTCGTCGAATCGGTGCAGCATCGAGGTCATCCACCAGGAAAACCGCTCGGCCTTCCACACCCGGCGCAGGCAGATTTCCGAGTATTTCTCCGGCAGATCAAGGCGATCTTCGCGGTAAACCTTGAGCAGGATGTTGAACAGCGTACTTACATCACTGGCCGCCAGGTTCAGGCCCTTGGCGCCGGTGGGCGGGACGATGTGCGCGGCATCTCCGACCAGGAACATGCGCCCGTACTGCATGGGTTCGACCACGAAGCTGCGCAGTGGCGCGATGCTTTTTTCGATGGACGGCCCCGTTACCAGTTTGTCCGCCAACTGTTGTGGCAGTCGCGATTTGAGTTCGTCCCAGAAGCGTTGATCCGACCAGTTATCGACATGATCGCTGGTGGGCACTTGCAGGTAGTAACGGGTGCGTGTCGGCGAGCGCATGCTGCACAGGGCAAAACCGCGCTCATGGCGGGCGTAGACCAGTTCTTCGTGGACCGGCGGGGTATCGGCCAGGATCCCGAGCCAGCCGAACGGATAGATCCGTTCGAAGACTTTCAGGCTGTCGGCGGGAATCGATTGCCGCGCCACCCCATGGAAGCCGTCGCAACCGGCGATGTAGTCGCAATCGAGTCGCCAGGTCTCACCGTCCTTCTCAAAAGTGACAAACGCTTCATCGGTTTTCATGCCATGGGGAACGACGTTGGTGGCTTGATAAATCGTCTGCGCGCCGGCCTCCCGACGAGCGGCCATCAGGTCGCGGGTGACTTCGGTCTGGCCGTAGATCATCACGGTTTTGCCACCTGTCAGGGCGTGCAGATCGATGTGGACCTGGCGCCCGTCGAGGGCCAGTTCGAAGCCGCCATGCACCAGTCCCTCGGCGTCCATGCGCTGACTCACGCCGGCCTGGCGCAATAGCTCTACCATGCCTTGTTCAAGTACGCCGGCGCGGATTCGGCCGAGCACATAGTCCGGGGCCTGGCGTTCTAGAATGACGGTGTCGATACCGGCGTTGTGCAGCAATTGGCCGAGCAACAGGCCTGCAGGGCCGGCGCCAATGATGGCGACTTGGGTTTTCAGCGTTTTCATTGTTTTTATGACTCGCAAGCTCCACGCGACCAGGGCCGGTGAATGATTTTTATGGATCGAGTGCTTGCATTTTTCCCTTGCGAGTCTGTCAATTGAAGGTGAAAACTGAGCCGATACCTGTACATTCTGCCAATCGGTGCGATTATCGCCCGTCATCTACTCCGAGACCTGGATTGAAGTGATGAACAAGCCTGACCTGCCTTCGATTCCGGTGTTCAAGCTCTACGGTGAAAGCCTGGATTGGCCGACCCCGGACTTGCTGCACTGTGAAACCATTTCCAAACGCAGTCGCGAACATCATTGGGAAATCAAACCCCACCGCCACGCTGATTTGTGCCAGTTGCTCTTCGTGTTCAAAGGTCAGGCAGAGCTTGAAATCGAAGGCCAACGTACGCAACTGGTGGAACCGGCGATCCAGATCCTGCCACCGCTGTCGGTGCACGGCTTTCGTTTTTCCGAAGACGTGGAAGGCTTTGTCGTGACCCTGGCCGCGCCGCTGATCGCGCACCTTCAAATGCAGTTGGGACACTCGGTCAATGCCCTGGCCCAGGCCGAAAGTTACCCGGCAGGCAAGGACGCCGAGTACCTCAACAGCCTGTTCAGTGCCCTGCAGAACGAATACACCAGCCATCAACCGGCGCGGGAAATGCTCATGCATTCGCTGGTCAGTGTGATCATGGTGTGGGTCAGCCGCCAGGTGATTCAGCGTCGCACCGCCATGGCGCGACCGCAGCGGGCCCGGGAATACCTCAACGGCTTTATTCAACTGG
>NZ_JBGCUL010000070.1:0-11774 GCF_054177685.1 Pseudomonas sp. P5_A2_2 | reverse complement strand
GTGCTGGCCTTCCACGCGCCGTTTGACCAGCACATGCTCGGCCGTGCATTGAAAGATCACCTGGGTTTCAAATTGCAGCATCCGTTTCTGGATGTGGCGGACATTGCGCCGCTGCTATGCCCCCAGGCGCACATTCGCGAGGCCGGGCTGGACGATTGGATCGACTGGTTCAAGCTCGAAGTCTTCGAGCGCCACCACGCCAGCGCCGACGCCCTGGCCACCGCCGAACTGATGCTGATCCTGTTCAGCCGTGCGCGACAGCAGCAGATTCATAGCCCGTTGAATCTGCAACAGCGCTTGAATCAGTGGAAGCGCCGGCAGCAGGCGCCGTCCTTCTGACCTATACGCAATCACTGTAGGAGCGAGCCTGCTCGCGAAAAATCACCTGACACCTCGGTCTTTCCAGAAAACCGTGTCATCGTTGACGATTTTCGCGAGCAGGCTCGCTCCTACAGGGGCCGTCGCCTAATTCCCATCCGACCAACGCCAATTGCTTACCTCCCTCGCCTCTGAGACAATCGCGAACAATTCTCGTTAGTTAATATTTCCCAATCGGTGTGCGGCGTGTCGTCAGTCCCAAGCCCTCAAAATGAGCTCGTCGGTGCGTTGTATCGCGACCATCGCGGTTGGCTATTGGCCTGGCTTCGACGCAACATCGCCTGCCCGCAGCGGGCCGAGGACCTGAGCCAGGACACGTTCGTGCGCTTGCTGGGCCGTGAGGAACTGAAGGTCCCGCACGAGCCCCGGGCATTCCTGGTGGCGATCGCCAAGGGCCTGCTGTTCGATTATTTCCGCCGCGCCGCGCTGGAACAGGCTTACCTCACCGAGTTGATGCTGATTCCCGAGGCCGAACAACCGTCGGCTGAAGAACAGCAAATGATTCTCGAAGACCTGAAAAATATCGATCGTTTACTCGGCAAGCTTTCCAGCAAGGCCCGGGCGGCGTTCCTCTACAACCGTCTCGACGGCCTCGGCCACGCAGACATCGCYGAGCGCCTGGGGGTGTCGGTGCCGCGGGTGCGCCAGTACCTGGCCCAAGGCATTCGCCAGTGCTACATCGCGTTGTATGGTGAGCCGACGTGAATCCGCTCAGTTCCAAACCGGTATCGGCCAACGTGCTGGACGCGGCGATTGCCTGGCAGTTGTCCATGGATTGTGCCAACCCGGTAGAGCGCGAAGAGTTCGCCAAGTGGCACGCGGCCCACGAAGAGCACGCCCGCGCCTGGCGCCAGCTGGGCATGCTCGACCAACGTTTCAGCGTGGCCAGTGGCCCGGCCCGCACGGCCCTGCTGCAATCGCGCGAAGGCATTCGTCGGCGAGTGCGCAAGCTGAGTAGCGGTGTAGCCAGTATCGTTACTGTGATCGGCCTGGCCCTGTTCGCCTGGGATCGTTACCTGCCGATCGACTATTGGCTGGCCGACCAGCGCACCGCCGTTGGCGAGCAGCGCACCCTGCGTCTGGCTGACGGCACGCTGATCAATCTCAATACCCACAGTGCCCTGGATGTGCGCTTCGATGAAAAACAGCGGCGCATCGTGCTTCAGGAGGGCGAAATCCTGGTGGAAACCGGCCATGGCGATCCCCGGCCGTTCATCGTCGAAACTCGTGAAGGCAGCATGCGTGCGCTGGGTACGCGGTTTCTGGTCAAGCGTGAGGAAGACGGAACGCGCCTGAGCGTATTGCAGTCTGCGGTGGCAGTTCACCCTGAATCCACCCCGGACGAACAGATTCTGCGCGAAGGCCAGCAAGTGTTGATCCGCAACAATGGCCTGGGCCCGGTGCTGGCCGTCAACCTCGGCGCGGATGCCTGGACCCGCGGCATGCTGGTGGTGGACAACACACGGCTGGAAGACCTGGTGCATGAAATCGGCCGCTATCGAACCGGTTACGTCGGCGTCGCACGGGAAGTGGCCGACCTGCGCATCACCGGCAGCTTCCCGCTGCGCAACACCGACCTGGCACTCAATGCCCTGCTGCCAACCCTGCCGGTGCAGATCGAACAGCACACGCAATGGTGGGTGAAGGTGGTGGCCAAGGCCAATGCCAAGCCCTGAAAAGCTTTGTGTCTGATCAACCGTCATCGCGAGCAAGCTCGCTCCCACACTGGAATGCATTTCAAAATGTGGGAGCGAGCTTGCTCGCGATGGCGGCGCTCGACTCCCCGCAAAAACCGGTTTGACCCAATACCAGCCGCAACCGACTTCTGAATCGAAATTATTTTCATCCAGCCCTATCACTTTTTGATTTTCATTCGGCACACAGGCAATTGAGAAATATTTCCATTCAGGAGCCGCTGTATGCCTCGTTCGCTAGACTCCCTGTTGCGCCGCAGTTTGCTGGCGGTCGCCATTGCCCTTTGCACCCCTTTGGCCAGCAGCCAATTGATCGCCGCTGAACAGGCGTCCAGCGTCCGCGCCTACAACCTGCCGGCCGCGCCGTTGACCAATACCCTGAACCAGATCGCCAGCCAGGCGGGTTTGGCCCTGTCGTTGAATCCATYCCTGGCGGCGGGCAAGACCTCGGCGCCAGTCAAAGGCCAGTTCGACGCAGCCAGCGCCCTTCGCGAAGCCCTGCGTGGCACCGGCCTGCAACTGGAGCAGGGCAGTGCGGGCACCTACACCCTGGTGGCCGTGCCCGAGGGTGTGATGGACCTGCCGGCCACCAGCGTGATCGGTGTGCAAGACACTGAAAGCGCCTGGGGCCCGGCACAGGGCTACCTGGCCAAGCGCACCGCCGCCGGCACCAAGACCGACACTGCGCTGGTCGAGGCGCCGCGTTCGATCTCGGTCGTCACTCGTGAGCAGATGGACGACCGCAACGTGCACACCCTCGATGATGCCGTGCGCTACTTGCCGGGCATCACCGCCAGCAGCTTCGGCAGCGACACCCGTTCCGACTGGTTGCGTGTGCGGGGTTTCGAGCCGACTCAATTCCTCGACGGCCTGCCACTGCCAAAAGGTGTGTACTCCAACCCTAAACAGGAAACCTGGAACCTCGACCGCCTGGCGCTGCTGCGCGGACCGGCCTCCTCGGTGTACGGCCAGACCCCGCCGGGCGGCCTGCTGGACATGGTCAGCCGTCGCCCAAGCGCCGAAGCCAGCAGCGAGATCCAAGTGCAATACGGCAGTGACAATCATCGCCAGATCAACTTCGCCAGCACCGGCAAGATCGACGACGAAGGCCAGTTCCTGTACAGCCTCAGCGGCGTGCTGCGCGACGGCGGCACGCCCATCGACCACATCGATGACAAGCGCTACAACATTGCGCCAAGCCTGACCTGGAACATCGACGAAGACACCAAATTCACCCTGCTCACGCAGTTCACTCGTGACGATACTGGTATCACCAGTCAGTTCTATCCGATCCAGGGCACCAAGATCGACATGCCGTTCGGCGAGATCTCCCACCACAAGAACCTGGGTGATCCGAACTACGACTTCTACGACCGCACCTACTACGCGCTGGGTTATGCCTTCGAACACCGCCTGAACGATGTCTGGCAGTTCCGGCAGAACCTGCGCTACACCAAGTCGGAGCTGTCGTTCCAGGCAGTGACCGTCAACAGCTACAACCCTGACTTTGCCGAGTTCGGGTTTGTCGTCGACGATCAAGGCAACACCGGCCGTGGCACCACCAATGTCGACGAAGACATCGCCCAATTCGCCGTGGACAACAACTTCCAGGGCGACTTCATCACCGGCGATGTCAGTCACACCTTGCTGATCGGCCTGGACCACCAGCGCAACACCACCAACTACCTCTCGATCTTCGGCACCGCGCCGGGCATCAACGTCAACGACCCGATCTATGGCTTGCCGATTGAACGTCCGGCACGCTCCACGGCGTTCTACGACTACGAGCAGAAGACCCAGCAGACCGGCCTGTACCTCCAGGACCAGATGGCCCTCGGCCAATGGCGCCTGACCCTCGGTGGTCGTGAAGACTGGGTCCACACCGGTACCACGTTCTTCAACAAGGGCGATGCCACCAACACCGAACGCGACAAGAACTTCAGCGGCAACGCGGCGATCAGCTATGTGTTCGACTCGGGCTTCGTGCCCTACCTGTCCTACGCCGAATCGTTCCAGCCGACCAGCAATGCCGTCGCCTCGCCGACCGAGTCGTTCAAGCCGACTGAAGGCAAGCAATGGGAACTGGGGATCAAGTACCAGCCACCGGGCAGCAACACCCTGCTGACGGCGGCTGTGTATGACCTGACCCAGAAAAATGTTTCCGTTACCAACAACGTGGGCAACGTGACGGTCACCAGCCAGACCGGCGAAGTGAAAGTCAAAGGCCTGGAGCTGGAAGCCGTTTCCGACGTGACCGAAAACCTCAAGGTCACCGCGGCCTACACCCTGGCTAAATCCGAAGTGCAAGAGGGCATCTACAAGGGCAATCGCCTGCAACTGATGCCTAACCAGCAAGCGTCGGTGTGGGGCGACTACAGCTGGCACAACGGCGTGCTGGATGGCCTCGGCATCGGCGCCGGCGCGCGCTACACCGGCAACACCTACGGCGACCAGGCCAACACCTGGCTGGGCAAGGCCGGTGCCTACACGGTGTTCGACGCGGTGGTTCACTACGACCTCGGTCGCCTCGACAACAGCCTCAAAGGCGCTTCGCTGGCCGTTAACGCGACCAACCTGTTCGACAAGGACTACATCTCGACTTGCGACAGCTTCTACTGCTACTACGGCGACCAGCGCAGTGTCGTCGCGAGTGCAACCTACAAGTGGTAACGCATTGAGCTGACACGCCCAATGACCAGGCCGTCCTTCGTGGACGGTTCTGGTTTTTCTGAAGGCTATGAAATGAAAAGTAAAACAATTCGCCGCTGGTCCGCGATCCACACCTGGACCAGCCTGATTTGTACGGTGTTCCTGTTGCTGCTGGCACTGACCGGCCTGCCGTTGATCTTTCACCACGAGATCGACCACTTGCTGGGCGATGCGCCTGAAGTGAAGGAAATGCCGGCGGATACCCCGCACCTGAATTTGCAGCAGTTGGTGCAGGCCGCCGAGAAGCATCGCCCTGGCGAAGTCCTGCAGTATTTCGGCTTCGAGGATGATGAGCCCAACGCGGTGCTGACCATCATGGCCGCGACCGCAGGCACCGAGCCGAACTCGTCCCACACCTTCATGCTCGACGCCCGTACCGGCGAAGCGCTGGAGACGCCATCGGCCAACGGCGGTTTCACGATGACCATGCTGCGCCTGCACGTGGACATGTTTGCCGGCTTGCCGGGCAAGTTGCTGCTGGCGTTCATGGGGATTCTGTTCGTGGTGGCGATCGTTTCCGGCACGGTGCTGTACTTGCCGTTCATGCGCCGCTTGAAGTTCGCCACCGTGCGCCAGGACAAGTCCACACGCCTGCGCTGGCTCGACCTGCATAACCTGATCGGTGTGGTGACGTTGACCTGGACCCTGGTGGTCGGCGTGACTGGCGTGATCAGTGCCTGCGCCGACCTGATCATCGCCGCCTGGCGCAACGACAGCCTGAGCGCGATGGTCGCGCCGTACCGCGATGCACCACCACTGACGCAACTCGCGCCCGCGACCCGTTTGCTCGACATCGCCAAGGATGTCGCGCCGGGCATGCAGCCGGACTTCATCGCTTTCCCAGGCACGCGCTTTTCCAGCGAGCACCATTACGCGGTGTTCATGAAAGGCAGCACGCACCTGACTTCGCACCTGCTGACGCCGGTACTGATCGACGCCAGCACCCTGCAAGTCACCGCCGTGGCCGAACGACCGTGGTACATGGACGCCATGGGCATGTCGCAGCCGCTGCACTTCGGTGACTACGGCGGCATGCCGATGAAGATCCTCTGGGCGACCCTGGATGTGCTGACCATCATCGTGCTCGGCAGCGGGGTCTACCTGTGGGTGGTGCGGCGCAAGGCTGCCAGGCCGGTGCTGGAAAAAGCGGAGAGCATGGCATGAAGCCCCGGCAGTCGAACTTCTGGAAGGTATTTGCCATTCCGACCGTCATCGCGGTGCTCAGCGCGACAGGGTTGTTTGCCGCGTTGCTCGGGGATGGTGTGTGGGATTCGTTGAGCTGGTTGGGCTTGGGCATCACGGCTGTGCTAGCCCTGCGCGGCCTCCTGCAACGCCGCTGATCCCTGTGGGAGCGAGCTTGCTCGCTCCTACAAGGGTGTTTGCCATCTTGAGCTATCGCTCCAACGCGCTATGCTGCCCGACACTGCCACCGATCGAGACGCTGCCATGTCCGCCCCGAGCATGACCCTGTACCACAACCCGCTCTCTCCCTTCGTTCGCAAAGTCATGGTGTTGCTCCACGAAACCGGTCAACAGAATCGCGTGGCGCTGCAAAATTGCGTACTGACGCCCGTCGCCCCGGACCTTGCACTGATCGATGACAACCCCCTGGGCAAAATCCCCGCCCTGCGCCTGGCCGATGGCAATGTCATCCATGACAGCCGGGTCATCCTCGACTACCTCGATCAGCAGCACGTCGGCAATCCGCTGATCCCCCGCGAAGGCTCGGCCCGCTGGCGCCGTCTGACCCTCGCTTCGCTGGCCGACGGGATCATGGACGCCGCCGTGCTGGTGCGCTACGAAGTTGCACTGCGCGCCCCGGAAAAACACTGGGACGAATGGCTGGACGGCCAACGCGAAAAGATCCGCCGGGCGTTGGCTGTGCTGGAAGCAGACGCCATCGCCGAACTCACCAGCCATTTTGATGTGGCCGCGATCAGCGTGGCCTGTGCGCTGGGTTATCTGGATCTGCGCCACCCGAATCTGGAGTGGCGCGAAGCGAATCCAAAGCTGGCGGGCTGGTATTTCGAGGTGAGCCAGCGAGCGTCGATGCTGGCGACGATGCCGAAGGTTTGACTTCAGAAAGGGCAAAACCCTAGCAGTTCTGATAGGTAGGCAATGGCTGGGAAAGGATTGATGCTAAAGGTTCGGCTTTTTCGTCCTTTGCACGGAGCTTCAGTCAATGCCTACCTCTACCCATCAACGCCTCCTGGCTCGCTACCACTACGATCCGATTGATCGGCTGGTCGATAGCGCACCTTTTCTACAACCCACCATCAAGCGTTTTAACTGTGGGACTCGCCTGAGTACTGAAATTCAAGGCGATGTACAACGCAGCATCATGCAGCATGACGACCAGCTGCTGGCGCAACTGCAGGGCGAGGGTGGCAAGGTGATCACCACGCTGCTGGCGACTGATCAACAACGTTCAATATTGAACGCGCTCAATGCAAACCAGCCTCATCCCCTCGCCTACGAGCCCTATGGCCATCGAACACCAGAAAGTGGATTGCTCAGCTTGCTCGGATTCACCGGCGAACGACCGGATCCGGTGACCGGACATTATCATTTGGGAAGTGGGTATCGGCAGTTCAATCCAGTGTTGAAGCRGTTTAACAGCCCGGACACCTGGAGTCCGTTCGGGGAGGGTGGACTCAATGCCTATATGTACTGTGGCGCAGATCCAATAAATCGGAGCGACCCGACAGGACACTTTGGCGTAGGTGTTCTAAAGATAATAGGGTTGGGTCTTAGTGCAGCGGGCGGCGGGATCTCTCTAGTGGGGACGATGCTTGACAATGATACTACCGAATATATTGGATTGGGCATTATGGCGGCAGGTACAGCTTTGTTTGCCGGGGCGACATTCTATAAGAAAATTAATTCTCGTGTCACACGCATTATAGGGAACCGCCCTCCTCCTTCATACGATGATCTACTTCCTGCTGGCCACCAAAACCTTTCACGACCTGTCATAGTGAGTGCGGACATAGAGATGCACAGTTTACCTCGCACCTCCTCTACTTCTTCCAACTTTTCACTCCCCCCCACCTATGATGAGGCCATGAGAAGGGGCAGTTTGCCTCAGCTCACTTCAACTGTTCGCCGTAGCACCAATCAAGCAGGCTCTTTAGTAGCCCCCTCATCGTCACCTAGAGGCAGCTTGCAGTTCGAAAATGCAGCGAATATTCGAGGCGAAAGGACAAATTGAAGAATAAAAACATGCCTTGAGCTGGCTGCAACTAACTAAGGCGACCTAACTAAGGTGACCCCAACTAAGGTGACAGATTTATTTAAATAAAAACATAAAACAAGCGGGCAGGTGTTAACCCAAAAATCTGTCCCGCTTCGTTTTTTGCGAACATTTCTCCAGTATTATTTCTTCTCGGCTCAACTCCCCTGTGGGACTGAGCCTGCTCGCGATAGCAATATCAACAACGACCGACTACCTCAATCATTCCTGAGCCTGCTTCATCCCCAAACAATCAATCGACCGATCAACCATGGCCTTGGCGATCTCCAGCAAATGCCACACGGAAAAGACCATGGTCCTGTCTGCGCCTTTCAGGTGGTCACCGCACTGATAGGCAGTGACAGAGGCACAGCGCAGCAGGTCGGCGACATAGAGTTGGCTGTCTTCGAAACTCACGTCATCACTGACGTTGTAAAACCGGAGCTCATCCGGTGCYGACGGCTGTTCGCCGGTCAGGTAGAAGTCGATTGCCCGGTAGAGTGCTGAGCKGTCTCTGAGCAGATCGTCGTTTCTGGTTGCATTGGAGGGTGGATCGGGGACTGGCTTTTTCATTGGTAAAACTCCAAGGTGATAGTAGGAGCCAACCGATTTCGCGACTAAACGAGAGGGGTGGCGGCTGCGCACAGGTTAGTCGACCGGTCACCTGGAACCCGGCGCACCCGAAGGTGCCCTGCGCACAGCCACCATAGATTTCAGGCGATAAAAAACACCTGAACAGAGAGGTAGCGCTGTACGCCAAGTGATAGCCGGGCGACTAAACCCGATCACTGATGAGCAGTGACGGACGAAGACTAGGCACGGAAATCGGTCGGCGCAAGCGTGCGAAATAATCTAGGAAACGTCCTGCAAAAGGAAGGGATTAGCGCTGTAGGAGGCCAGTTTTTCCTGTAGGAAAACTTACTTTCCGACGAGAGAAGAACCCTGTCTGGGTCAACAACGGGAGAGAAGTTTGACTCTGGGAACGATGTCCAGAGAGGAAGTTTTAGCTAGCTGTACTTGCCTCATCGCGAGCAGGCTCACTCCTACTTTTGATCCGTGAAACATGCACGCCTTGTGTTCGCTTGAGATTCTTGAGGGCTTGCAGAAAGGGCAAACCCCTAACAGTTCTGATAGTAGGCAACGACTGAAAAAGGAACGAAGCTGAACGCTCGGCTTTTGGACCTTGCAAGGAACTCAGTCAATGCCTACCCCTACCCGCGAAACCGTCTTGAGTCGCTACCACTACGACCCACTCGATCGCCTGGTCGATAGCACCTCCCTTGAACATTCCACCATCCAGCGCTTTTACTGCAAGACCCGCCTGTCCTCCGAAATACAAGGCACAGTGCAGCGCACTGTCGTGCAGCACGACGACCAACTGTTGGCGCAGCAGCAGCGCGAGGGCGGCAAGGTCGCTGCCACGTTGCTGACCACCGACCAACAACGTTCGGTATTGAATGCGCTGGACGCGACTCAACTCAATGCCCTCTCCTACTCACCCTACGGCCATCGTCCACGAGAAAACGGGTTGCTCAGTCTGCTCGGTTTTAACGGCGAACGGCCGGATCCGGTGACCGGGCATTATCATTTGGGGAATGGGTATCGGCAGTTCAATCCGGTACTGATGCGGTTTAACAGTCCGGATAGTTGGAGTCCGTTTGGGGCCGGGGGGCTGAATGCTTATGGGTATTGCGCGGGAAATTCGATTAACCACAGTGATCCGACGGGGCATACAATTTCAGCACTTTCGAGATTAGCACCGCCACCTCCACCGAGACCCGTAAATCTAGGGTTTCAAAGAGCAAGAGGTGCCACTACATCTAAACCACTGATGAAATCTTCTACAACAGCCTCACCGAAAAATAGTCAAGCCCTGACAAAAAGAAGACACTCCGACACATTCGACTCGTTAGCGGCCAATGAGCGAAAAATTAATGACGCCATTATTAATAACACTCAAAAATATGACCTGATTGGCTATCACGGCTCAACAGAAGAACACACAAAAAGTTTGGCAACAGGTTTAAGTGCCAAATATATGGGCTCACGAAATGGCACCGATAGTGGGCGGGGTTTCTACGTAACCCCAGACTACGAATCAGCTGTAGGATGGGCTACAGTTTCGAAACGAGCAGAATCCAGTTCACCAAAAATATTCGGCGCTTACACGAGGAACTTTGAAACTCTTAAGCCAGGTCGTGACTACAGCGTCAACACTGAACTTAACTCCGCACTAAAAAATCATGTGCAAATTATTATAAAAGAACCTGCCTATAGCTCTGTACGTATAAAAGCCATCCAAAACAAACAAAGTGCCATTCGACTTCACTCACATGAAGCGCCGTTTTAATCCGGCGCATCGCMTGTGGGAGCATCAGCAATAGACCTCTTGGCTCCCATCATTCAACAATCCGGTTTATCCGCTGTAAATCTTCTCGCTGGATTCACCGCTGCCCCAAACTCACGCAACGCCTTCGCCCCAATCAGCAACGGATAATTAAAACTACTGCGATCAGTCAGATTGACCTCAACCGTGCGCTTGACGTTACCCAGGCACAGCTCCAGATCGACCACTGGACGCTTCGTGGGAGCGACTACTTCGCTGTCATCTTCCTCCTCTTCGGAACGGGTCTTAATCTTGCTGATGCGCGCTATCTTGTGTTCGTAGACCTGATTGCCCGCATCCTTGGTGCCGAGGCGGAAACGCACCCAATCTTCGCCGTCACGCTTGAAAGTTTCGATGTCTTTGGCCGACAGCGACGCGGTCAGGGCGCCGGTGTCCATCTTCGCCTTGAGGACCTTCCCGCCGATTTCCGGCAGGGCAATGTATTCGTAACGCCCGTACAGGGTCGGCTCGGCGGCCATGACCGGCAGGGCGATGAGAGAGAGCACTGCAAGAAGGGATTTCACGTGATGGGTTTCCATGAGAGTAAGCAGTCGGATTTTAGACCGTCGTTCGCTTGATCGTTCCCACAAGGTTACCGACCCGAAAGTGAAACATTCGTCACCGCCGATTTGGCCTGTCGTCCGAAGCTGCTTATCATTGCGCGCCCAACCGCCTCCACGAGTGACTTATGCGCCGCCTGCTCACCGGCTGTTTCGTGACCCTGCTGCTTGTGCTCAACACCCTGATCCTGATCGGGCCACTGCTGGTGTTTGCCCTGCTCAAGCTGGTCCTGCCCGGCYGTTTTCGCGATTACGCCTCATGGGTGGTGATGTGGATCGCCGAGACCTGGTCCGAGATCGACAAGCTGATCTTCCGCCTGTGCATCCCCACCCAATGGAACATCCGTGGCGGTGACGATCTGCGCCGTGATACCTCGTACCTGGTGATCAGCAACCATCAATCCTGGGTCGACATCCCGGCGCTGATCCAGACGCTGAACCGGCGCACGCCATTCTTCAAATTCTTCCTCAAGAAAGAACTGATCTGGGTGCCCTTCCTGGGCCTGGCGTGGTGGGCGCTGGATTACCCGTTCATGAAGCGCTACAGCAAGGCGTTCCTGGCCAAACACCCGGAACTGGCGGGCAAGGATCTGGAGATCACCAAACAGGCCTGC
Source organism: Pseudomonas sp. P5_A2_2 (assembly GCF_054177685.1). NCBI lineage: Bacteria > Pseudomonadati > Pseudomonadota > Gammaproteobacteria > Pseudomonadales > Pseudomonadaceae > Pseudomonas > Pseudomonas sp. P5_A2_2. The sequence goes on along the minus strand of NZ_JBGCUL010000070.1, from coordinate 201 downwards.
GAGCTGTTCAAGCGCCAACCGGTAACCGTGGTCAATTATCTGGAAGGCACGCGGTTCACGTCGGCCAAACGCGCTCAACAGCTATCACCGTTCAACCACCTGCTCAAGCCCAAGGCTGGCGGCGTGGCGTTTGTACTGGCGGCGATGGGCGAACAGCTGGATGCGATTCTCGATGTGACGGTGGTTTACCCGCAGCAGAAG
>NZ_JBGCUL010000069.1:0-11805 GCF_054177685.1 Pseudomonas sp. P5_A2_2 | reverse complement strand
GATCAGCGTGAATTCGTTCGCCGTGCAACTCGAATCGGTGAGGCGAGGTATGGGGGTGGCCGTACTGCCCCGTATACTGGCGAAGGATCTGATCGGGTTGTTCCCGGATCTCCACCTTCCAGATATGGAGGTCTATCTGGTGACCCGGCCTCAGGCATTGAAGCAGGCCCACATCAAATGTTTTTTTGCCATCCTGGAGCAGGTGCTGCTCGAAGCCCTGTCCATGGAAAATGTCGAAGGTTACCTCTTGGAGGGCGACCCGCGAGTATCGGAGCAATAACGATCTCTACCGCGTACGGGTCGCCGTGCAATAGACTGGTTTTGCGGTGAGCGTGGAGCGCTTGTCAAATACCCACTCAAAGGATGAGCACATGAGCCGTACCGGCCATATCTGCCTGATGGCGACCTATAACAAATGGATGAACGAAAAGATCTATGAAGCGGCCAGGTGCTTGTCCGATGATGAGCTATCAGCTGATAGAAAAGCGTTCTTCAGGTCGATTCTCGGGACGCTGAACCACGTGGCAGTCGGAGACACAGTGTGGCTAAAGCGATTCGCCAAACATCCAGCGAACCACACGGCATTGGAGCCGGTGAGGCGACTTCCTGATCCGAAAAACCTTGACCAGGCGTTGTTCTCTACTATTCGAGAACTCTCAGTGTATCGAGAGAGGCTTGATCAGATAATCGTCGAATGGGCCAGCTCTATTACAGAGTCCGATCTGGACCACACCCTCCATTACGCCAGCTTGAAGGGTGTCGTGTCCGACAAGGACTTTTACGGCCTGGTGATGCATTTCTTCAACCATCAGACTCATCACCGTGGCCAGGTTACTACGCTGCTTTCACAGGTTGGTCTCGACATAGGTGATACAGATTTAGTCGTCCTCATCCCATCCCGATCCAGCGTATGAAGAAAAGCGGGATACCGGTATTGAGAATTCACCGCCAAAAGGGGTAATTCGATTCGGATCGCACTGATTGCATCGCTGTCGCCCTGGTTTGATCCATGACGAACACCTCGCACCGCTGGTGGTGAACGTGCGGTGTCCCACCGCATCGTTGCCTACCTGATAGCTGATCCCGGGGGTAGGGTGAGCTTGCGACACAAGCGTCTGGTAAAGCCATCTGGTCATCGCCCAGAAACCAGGACACGGGATTGACTCCGGTGGCAGGGCCAATGATGGTGCAGTCAGTGGCCCTCATGCGACACTCCCCGCCCTACAAATCAGGGAGCGTGTTGAACATGGTGCGTTTGCTTGCAGTTTCAGGGAGTCTTCGTGAGGCCTCCTCCAACTCAGTGCTGTTGCGTGCAGCTGAGGTTCTCTGTCCCGAAGGGCTGTCGATAGCGCATTATCACGAGGTTGGCCAGTTACCTCATTTCAACCCGGATTTCACGGAAAATCCTCCTGAATCCATCAGGGGCTTACGCTTGAGTATCGCCCACGCGGACGGCGTTCTGATCTCTTGCCCTGAGTACGCTCGCGGAATTCCCGGCTCATTCAAGAATATGCTGGACTGGCTCGTTAGCTCTGAGGAGTTCCCAGGTAAACCCGTTGCTCTTTTCAACGCTTCACCTCGGGCTTCGCACGCGCAGGCGGCACTGCGGTTGGTTCTGGAAACAATGTCGGCTCGTATCGTGGAGCAAGCATCAATATCCGTAAATTTGCTTTCCACGCAATTGAGTGCAGAAACTATCGCAAATGATCCAACGATCCGCCCACTGATCGTTTCGGCACTTGAAGCATTCAAGCAGCAAATCGATGGTAAAAAAGCGGGCTGATACACGTACGGATCATGGCCATTGAGCCGTGCAGACTGGATCAAACTCATGATCGCCGCCGCCCGTTTTCCGCTGCGTAGAGATCCTGAAAAGAGCCAGTTCTTGCGTCCAGGAGCTCATGGTCGGATCTGGTTGTCGGCCCAATTGTTGTCAATGGGAACCGCCCCGTCATCAAGGTAGCGCGATAGCGCTGCCCAGCGTTTCAGGCTGTAATCCAGTGCTCTGCTGATAGCCGAAACCGTCATGCACCAGAACTTTCATACGAGTAGCGCGCCGGTTGGCGAACAGATAAGCACAGTGCGGCTTAGCCGCGCCGAATACCGCGATCACCCTGGCCAACGCAGTCTCGGTGCCTGCACGCATGTCCATCGGCTCGGTGGCGAGCCAGATGGAATCGATGCGGATCATCGCAGCAGATCTCGCAGAAAAGTCGCGCAGGCAGCAGCACTTTCGGTTGGCCAGTTCACTTTTGCGAAATTGCACTCCACTTGACCAGTCATTTGCATTCGTACTGACCACCAATTGCATCGGATTTGACCAGCTTGCTTCGAGGCCATGACCGGCAGAGAACGGCCGATTCTGTTGAAAAAGTCGACCATGGTTTSCGCAGCAGAAAAGTAYGCGTCCGAGATTGAAATYTTTACTTTCGGCAGAGGCTTCCSGACTCRGATTTCACGTAGCAGTGTGCAAAAAAAGGCGTTTTAACCAGTCAATGACCAAGCTGTGTGGGCGAACCGACTTTTTCAACAGAATCGGCCAAAAGCAGACGGTGGGCGGAGTGATGGAAAAGAGTAGCTATGCTTGGTTTGCTGACGGAAATGATTGAGCTAAATGGGCTTCCGTTCTGTGAAGGCGTTATCACCTCACGTGATGTGTCGAATATTCCTTGCGACTTTTGACCCAAGCCTTTCAGGAGTCCTTTCATTTCATGGCGAAGCTAATAGCCTTCACCGCGCTTCTACTGGTGTGGATTCCTCTCGAACAAGCCGCAGCCGGAAATGCAGCGCTGAGAATATTCTGGTCAGAAACCATTCCTGAAGGGAGAACCTCGCAAGACGCTCTCGCTATTCGAGGAATCTCACTCGACGCCAGCGGTTCAATAGTCGCGCTAGGAAATAAAGGGGTATCGCAATCGATTCTCTTGCGGCCCAGCGAAGCAGGTCCTGGATCTATCATTGAACCAGCAACTCAAGGGCAGGCCTTGCACATTGTGCAGGGCCCCGCTGAGACTCTTTGGCTTGCCGGTTTAACAAACAGGCGAATGTACGTCCCCGGCGGAACGATGGCAGATGCCTATCTCGGAAAGCTCGACCCACAGGGACGAATCGTTGCGGAATACTCTTTTCACTCGTTCCGGTTTCGTTTTATTCAGAGTGTGACCATGCTTGATTCAGGCGAATTGGTCGTCGCCGGCCGTGACGGTGCCGAAAATTGGCTGGCGGCCGTATCGACTCAGGGCAGGCTCTTGTGGCAACGAAGGTTAGGACTCGGAAAAGGGGTGGCGGTTTCAGCAGTAGGTGACCAAATCGTAGCGGCCACCATTGCAGGTAGGCGCGAGGACGACAACAAAAAGTACAGGGACGATGTGAATGTCCTGAGTGTTGACCGCACGGGACACGTGATTGGCTGGCAAACTGTTAGAGCGAACATCAACAGCCATTCGGGATCACAATACGTAACGGTTGCAATGGTAAAGTCACGAACTGCGTTTTATGTACTATCGAGTTGGCACGATACTCAGAGCGTGAAGTCKCTGGAAATCATTAAGCTCTCCCTCGACGGTTCTATCTCCTGGCGCAAGGAGCTTTCGCACTCAATATCGCAGGAGAGGAATAAATCCTGGAGATCCTGCGATCAAGGGCAGATGGCTCTTGAAAATGACGACCTCTTGGTCGTGTGTTCTATCGAAGCGCAGATTCTGGTTTTCCGGCTCGACGCAAAAAATGGTGATGTGACAGTTATGTCCGTGCCATTGCCCGAATGCCATGAAGGCCGGCCGGCTGCGCTCTTTCCGGTGCAAAGGAAGAATGGGGCGATCTGGATTTTTGGTTCGAGGCCGGACAGTAACATAGGGAAAAGTTGCACGTGGCTTGGAGAGCTATCGCTTCCATGACGTTTATCTGTTTGGTTTTGTAGACACCTCCAAGCCTTAAAGTTGGGCCATGAGGAAGTTAATTGGCCCCGCCTCCCTCGACATAGGAAACATAGGAAGATGTCTGACGGGCAGCAATGGGTCGACTCCGGCCTGTGACAACCGGCAACAGTCGACCCAATATGGCTGCCCCCAACGCCCCATCAATTGGGCCGCTGAGAGGCCGCCCTTAATGATGTGGGTGTACAGTTAAAGACACCAGTTTGAGCACAATGGGGCGAACGACGAGTATGCACAGGAATGCCACGGGCATAGCCAATTTATAGGCGTGCAGCGTATTACTTAGGTAATCAGTCTCAATGCCGGAGTTTTCCGCAGTGATCACGAGAGACATCAACAGCCCCATAATTGTGGCCATATACAGTGCGAAAACATAAGGAGTAGCGCGAGCCGAGAGCTTGCGCTGGTTGAAAAATCGAGCTTTAGAGGATGCCTTGGGATTCATATCAGACCTTTTTGATCTTCAATTGATAGGTGATGAGCACCATAGCAAGATCAAAAATTAGCAACTAGACGGCTAGCAGTGGCTGCTTTATAAAGAAAATCTTATGAATAACTCTTCTCGCTGGGCCAAAGATGAACCTGTTAGGGGCGATTGCTAGCTTTATCAAGGTGGTTGAAGCGGGCTCCATCGTGGGCGCAGCCAAAACCCTGGGCGTCAGTGCCGCAGCTGTTAGCCAGACCATAAATCGCTTGGAAGCCCACCTGGGCACGCGCCTTCTCCAGCGCACCACACGCAGCATGGCGTTAACCGAAAGCGGCGTGGTGTACTACGAAAAAGTGAAACGCATAGCGCGTGATCTCGAATCGGCGCAAAGCGCGATCACCAGCGCGCAGACTCAACTCCAAGGGCGACTGTGCATCGCTTCTACCTCCGCATTCGGGCGGCATGTGTTGGCATCACTAATCGCCGGCTTCGCTGCACGTTACCCACGTCTGACACTTGAACTCTCAACCACAGATCGCAAAATTAATCATATTCAAGAAGGCATTGATCTGAGCCTGCRGATCAAACCACAACTAGAAGAGGGGATCGTCGCTCGCAAGATCGTTTCAGTCCCTTTTATCATCTGCGCGTCGCCCACCTATTTGGATCGAGTCGGCTGGCCACGCTCCCCTGAAGAACTTCAACACCATGCCTGTCTAGCGTTTCGCTACCCGCTAGACGGACGCTTTCTACGTTGGGGTTTTATCCGGGATGGACAACGTTACGACGCTACTCTCAATGCGACCGCAATCAGCGACGATATTGACGCTCTAGCCCAAATGGCCATCCACGGCGCGGGAATTACCCGCTTGGCAGAGTTCGTGGCGGCGCCCTATATCGAAAGTGGCCAACTCATCCCTCTGTTTGAACATCGCCACGCTTCAACTTATGCCTACGCTGAACCGCTGGATATTTATGCATGCGTCCAGGAGCGCGCCGCCATCACACCCAAGGTCAAAGCTTTTATGAATTATTTGACTGAATATCTGGAAATGCGTTGGCCGATGGAAAATACCTTTACAGCGTCCTGATACGGTGCTTTGCCGCCTTTATAAATTCAATGGTCGAGCTTTGCATGGGGCAACAGTTACGAACTGCAGCTTGCAGGTGACTACAACCGGTTGCAGTCTGATTCAACGGGCAGCTTCGGGACGGATTCAGCCGGTTGTGGAAGGCAGCAATCGGCCGATTCTGTTGAAAAAGTCGGTACGCCCAAACAGCCTGGTCATTGACTGGTTAAAACGCCTTTTTTGCACAGTGCTACGTGAAATCCGAGTCCGGAAGCCTCTGCCGAAAGGAAAGATTTCAATCTCGGACGCATATTTTTCTGCTGCGCAAACCATGGTCGACTGTTTTCAACAGAGTCGGCCAAAAGCAGACGTACGCGACGCGAGCCTGGTTGCCCCCCAATCTTTCTTGTGAGAATTTGAGGTGAAGCTAATCCATCAAGGAAGATCATGGACATTCGATCGACGGAAACAGAAGACTGGATGCTATTAAAGCAAGTCCGACTCGCCGCGCTTTTGGACACGCCAACGGCATTTGGTGTCAGTTATCAAACTGCCGCCGCATACACTGACGAACAGTGGAAAGTAAGAGCCTCATCAACCGGAACAGCATTTTGGCTGGCATTCAAGAAAGACAGGCCTGTCGGAATGATTGGTGCCGTGGTCAGTAGCGCGCATCGTTTTAACTTGATCGGAATGTGGGTTGAACCTGCTGCAAGGGGCTCTGGCGTGGCAACTCAGTTAGTAGATGTAGTGAAAGTTCGCGCTACCGCGGAAGGCTTTGATCGCGTTTTTCTCGACGTATCACCCGACAATGCAAGAGCCTCGAACTTCTATCTCAAGCAGGGGTTTGCTTTCATGGACGAATGGGAGCCGTTAGAAAGTCATCCGCATATTACGGTTCAGACGATGCTCTGGATCGGAAACTGATTCACGAGTTCTCTATTAGACGGATGTCCATTACGGGTCGAAAATGGCCCCTCGTGACAGGCAAACATCGGCCAGAAGCCGACATCCATAAGCTTCCTACTCTCTCCTAGCGATTGCAGATTTTTCTAGCTACGCTTTCCAGCAAAGGAATGGCGTAGGTGCGGCCTTTCCCTAATTGTCAGGCAAGGGAGCCAACATCTATGGATAGCATGCAGGGCGTTAATCCATCAGCCACCGTTCTGGTGGTCGACGACACCCCCGACAACCTGATGTTGATAGCCGAGCTGCTCAAGGACAGATATCGGGTCAAGGCAGCCAACAGCGGCGAGAAAGCGTTGCGTCTTCTCCAGAGCGACCCACTTCCCGACCTGATCCTGCTGGACATCATGATGCCGGGCCTGCCCGGCTACGACGTTGCCGAGCAGCTCAAGCTTGACACCCGCACTCGCCACATTCCGATCATTTTCCTTACCTCTATGGCTGCCACAAAGGACGAGATTCGCGGCTTGAGTCTGGGCGCCGCGGACTACATCACCAAACCGATCATCCCCCCGGTGCTCATGGCCAGGGTCGAGACCCAGATCAAGGTCAAGGCCGCTGCGGATTTCCTGCGCGACAAGAACGAGTTTCTGGAGCAGGAGGTGCAGCGCCGCACCCGCGAGGTGACTGCAATCCAGGACGTCACCATCCACGCCATGGCATCGCTGGCCGAAACCCGCGACAACGAAACCGGCAACCACATCCGCCGTACCCAGCACTACATCAAACTGCTGGCCGAGCTACTGCGCGAGCATCCTCGCTTCCGCCACTTCCTCGACGAGGAAACCATCCAGCTGCTGTTCAAGTCGGCACCGCTGCACGATATCGGCAAGATCGGCATTCCCGATCGCATCCTGCTCAAGCCGGGACGTCTCACTCTGGAAGAGTTCGAGATCATGAAGACCCACACTACGTTGGGGCGCGATGCCATCCAACACGCCGAGGATCAGTTAGGGATAGGTGTCGACTTCCTTCATCTGGCCAAGGAGATCGCATACGGCCACCAGGAAAAGTGGGACGGCAGTGGCTATCCGCAAGGGGTGGGCACCGACGACATCCCCATCAGCGCCCGTTTGATGGCCGTGGCGGATGTCTACGATGCGCTGATCAGTCGCCGCGTGTACAAGCCCGGTATGCCCCATGAACAGGCGGTGGAAATTATCCGCGAAGGCCGGGGTTCGCATTTCGACCCAGACATCTGCGATACCTTTCTGGCCAATGCCGAACGGTTCCGGGAAATTGCCGAGCGGTTCACCGACAGCGATCAGGACATGGCCAAGCAGTTGGCCTCACTAGAGCAGATCGCTGAGCAGCCCTGAGCCCTTTGCATCATTCTGCACACCAAGCTAAACGAGGCGGTATATGAACAGACTGTTCGAGCTGCTCGAGCGCCTGTCCCTGCGCAGTAAATTGATCATCGGCTTCGCTGCGTTGCTGATATTGATCCTGATGCTGGGCGTGCAAAGCCTACGCACCCAGTATTCACTCAGGTACGAAATGCAGCAGTTGTACCAGCAGGATTTGGTTGGTATCCAGCATGTGCAGGAGGTTCGGGTGCAGCTGCCGCATCTGTTGCTGGCACTGCAACGCGCCGTCGCTACCAGCAACGCGGACATCCGCATCAGCGCCGGGGCCCAGATGGACGTCGCCCAAGAGCGTCTGCACGAGGCCCTGGAGCAGGTTCGCCCAACGCTGCGGCGACAGAGCAGCCTCAACAGCTTGCTGGAGTTTGAGGTGGTATTGCAGCGCCTGCAAAAAAATGGCGATGAAGCGCTGGAGTTGGTCGGCAAGGGCTCCCTGGGTCAGGCGCTGATGTTGCTCAACAGTAAGGAGTTTCTCGCGCTGGAGCAGGAAAGCGACGGGCTTCTCATCCAGATTGAGAAAAACAAGGAAGCCGACATCCACGATACGGCGAAGAATCTGGCCGAGTATGCGCAGCGCAGCAGCACGACCACTTATGTGTTGCTGTTGGGCGGTTCGACACTGGCCTTGCTGTTGACCTGGCTGGTAAGCCACTCCATCCGCGTGCCGCTGAACCGCGTACGCGTGGCAGTTGACGAGCTGGCATCCGGCAAGTTGGACGGTCAGATCCCTCACACAGACCTTCGCAACGAAACCGGCGACCTGGCGCGCGCCATCGCCACGCTGCAACTGGAGGCTTGTCAACTTGAGCGCCAACGCTGGATCAAAGCCCACGCCTCGCTCCTGCAAGTGGATCTGCAACAGGCAGAGACGCCGCAGCAGTTGGCCCAAGCTTTTTTTTGCCGCATCGCGCCACAGCTGGGCATGTGCCAGGGGGCGCTGTACGTTCTCTATGAAGGCGCACCACGCCTGCAATTGCTGGGTGGTTATGCGGTGGACAGTGAGCACCCACTGCGCGCGGAGCTCGAGCTCGGTGAAGGGCTACTTGGCCAGTGTGCACTGGACCGCCAACCCCGCCAGCTCAAGGATCTGCCTGAGCAGTTCTGGCGTGTGCGCACACAGTTGGGTGAAGCCCCCGCCAGCCATCTGCTGGTTCAGCCTGTGCTGCGTGGCGAGCGTCTGCTCGGGGTTATGGAAATGGCCGGCTTTCGCCCATTGGAAGAGAACGAGACGTTGCTGCTGCAGGAAGTGCTACCAAGGCTGGCCGGAGCCATGGCCATTATGGAACGCAGCGAGACGGCCCAGGCGCTGCTGCAGGAAACTCGCCGTCAGGCTGACGAGATGGGAGCCCAAACCTTGCAACTGGAACACCAGGCCAGGGAGCTGGAGGCCCAGCAGGCGGCACTGCGCGCCACCGAGGCGTGGTACCGCGGCATTATCGAGGCGGCACCGGACGGCATGCTGGTGCTGGGTGCCGACGGACACATCCTGATGACCAATCCGCAAATGGACACTCTGTTTGGCTATGAGCACGGCGAACTGAACGGTGCCAGCATTGAGCGTCTGGTGCCGCAGGCTGCTCGCGAGCGGCATGCCAGGTTACGTGACGGGTTCATTGCCAGCGGCGGAACCCGGCAGATGGGCGGCGATTTAAATGACCTGCACGGCGTGCGCAAGGACGGCAGCCTGTTCTCCGTGGAAATTGGCCTGTCCCGTCTGCCCCGCTTGGAGGGGCGTGGCGTCTGCGTTTGTGCCTCGGTGCGCGACGTGAGTGAGCGCAGGGCGATGGAGGCCAAGCTACGTACTGCCAGCGATCGTCTGAATCTGGCGCAAGAGGCCGGTGACATCGGTCTATTCGACGTTGACCTGGTCAGCGGTAAAAACTATTGGACGCCACAGCTCGAAGCGCTGTTCGGGCTTGAGCCTGGCGGATTCGGTGGCACTCTGGAGCACTGGAAGGCGTTGGTGCATCCCGATGACGTGGCGCGTATCAGTAGTACGTTCGAGAGCGCAGTCCAAAGTGGCGATGATCGCGTCGAGTTCGACTTCCGCATCGTGCGGCAAAACGATGGGCTGGTGCGCACGTTCAAATCGCTTAACCGATTCTCACGCACGCCTGATGGCAAGCCGTTGCGCGCAACCGGCATTAACATCGACGTGACTGCACTGGCAGAGGCCAGGTCAGCGGCCGAGGACGCGACCCAGGCCAAGAGCGAGTTCCTCGCCAACATGAGCCATGAGATACGCACGCCAATGAACGCCATCATCGGCATGAGCCACTTGGCGCTGCGTACCGAACTGGATAATCGCCAACGCAACTACATTGAAAAAGTGCACCGCTCGGCGGAGAGCCTGTTGAGGATTATCAACGACATCCTCGACTTCTCCAAGATCGAGGCCGGCAGGATGAACCTCGAACAAACCCCCTTCCACCTGGAGGACGTACTCGACAGCTTCTCTGCCATGATCGGCCTTAAGACTGAGGACAAGGGCCTGGAGTTGTTGTTCCAGACCCAGCCTGAGTTACCCACCGCACTACTCGGAGACCCCTTGCGCCTGGGGCAAGTGCTGATCAATCTGGGCAACAACGCTGCCAAATTCACCGAGCGCGGCGAGATTGTGGTCGGCGTGGAAGAAGTTGGCACACACGAGGAGCGCGTGCAGCTGCACTTCTGGGTACGCGACACTGGCATCGGCATGACCGTCGAGCAGTGTTCGCGCATGTTTCAGTCGTTTAGTCAGGCCGACAGCTCGACCACGCGCAAGTACGGTGGCACTGGGCTGGGCTTGTCCATCTCGAAGAAGTTGGTGGAGCTGATGGACGGCCACATTTGGGTTGAGAGCGAGCCGGGGGTCGGCTCCACGTTCCATTTCCAGGTATGCATTGGCGTGCAGCAAGGCGTTCAGCCGCGTCGCATGTTCAAGGCCGACGAACTGCTGGGTATGCGGGTGTTGGTGGTGGACGACAACGCTAGTGCTCGTGAAATCCTCTCGGGCATGGCGCGTAGCTTCGGCCTGGAGGTGGATGTCGCGGAGAATGGTAGCCTGGCGCTGCACATGCTGGCCGATGCCGAACATAAAGTGCTGCCCTACGATCTAGTGCTGATGGACTGGCGGATGCCCGGCATGGATGGCATAGAAGCCGTGAGTAGAATGCATTCCGCCAGCCTGATGCATACGCCGTCGGTCATCATGGTCACCGCCTTTGGCCGCGAAGAGGCACGCGAGGAAGCCGAGCGCCAGGGCATCCAGTTACCGGTGGTGCTGACCAAGCCAGTAACACCGTCCTCTTTGCTCGAAGCCATCGGTATGGTGCTGGGTAAAGGCCCGCAGGGCGATACTCGGGCCGGCGAACGCTCCCAACAGAATGCCAGCACCGTAGCCAGCCTGAATGGAGCCCGGCTGTTGCTGGTAGAAGATAACGAGCTGAATCAGGAACTAGCCTGCGAGCTGCTGGAGAGTGTCGGAATACAGCTGCGACTGGCCAGGCACGGCCAGGAGGCCCTGGACATCCTGACCGAGGACGGCAACTTCGACGGCGTGCTGATGGATTGCCAAATGCCGGTGATGGACGGCTACACCGCCACCCAGCGGATTCGCCAACAGCCGCGCTTTAATGCTTTGCCGGTGATCGCCATGACCGCCAACGCCATGGACGGTGATCGCGAGCGAGCCCTGAGCAGTGGTATGAACGACCATGTATCCAAGCCACTCAATGTCGATGACATGTTCGCCACACTGGCAAAATGGATCAGGCCACAGGCCGCTCCAGCATCGCCAAATGTAGGCCTGTCAGATGGGCTGCCGGATCGTCTTGGGGGCATTGATATGGTTGCCGGCCTAGCGACCTGTATGGGCCGGCGAGAACTCTACCTGCGCCTGCTCTGCAAGTTTCGCGACACTCAGACAGGTTTTGCCGAGCAATTCCAGGCCGCACTGGCCGACTCGGATGTTAGCGCGGCCGGACGTGTGGCCCACAGCCTGCGCGGCACGGCCGGCAACATCGGTGCCAGGGCCGTGGCGCAGGTCGCCGCTGTGCTGGAGC
>NZ_JBGCUL010000068.1:0-11893 GCF_054177685.1 Pseudomonas sp. P5_A2_2 | reverse complement strand
GTATTACCAGTATCAGCACTATCTGACGTTTTTTGTCACCTCACCCTTGCTGGTTTGGCTCCGTCGTTTGACTAGGCTATAAGAGCAACTCAACCGGATTACCCAGGACTGAACATGGCGGTCAAGGCAGCGAAAATCAGCGTGTATGCATGGGAAGGCATCGACCGCAAAGGCACAAAAGTGACCGGCGAGCTCAGCGCTCAAAACCCGGCGCTGATCAAGGCGAAACTGCGCAAGCAAGGCATCAGTCCGGGTAAGGTCCGCAAAAAAAACCCTTCGGTTTTCAACATGGGCAAGCGCATCAAGGCCCATGACATTGCCCTGTTCACCCGGCAAATGGCAACGATGATGAAGGCCGGCGTGCCGTTGCTGCAGTCGTTCGACATCATCGGCGAAGGCTTCGACAATCCGGCCATGCGCAAGCTGGTGGATGAACTGAAACAGGAAGTTGCGGCAGGCAGCAGCTTCGCCGCCGCCCTGCGCAAGAAGCCCCGGTATTTCGATGAGCTGTATTGCAACCTGGTGGATGCCGGCGAGCAGGCCGGTGCCCTCGACACCCTTTTGGAGCGGGTCGCGACCTACAAGGAAAAAAGCGAAAGCCTCAAGGCCAGGATCAGGAAAGCCATGACCTACCCGCTGGTGGTGGTGTTCGTCGCGGCGATTGTCACCGGGATTCTGCTGGTCAATGTCGTGCCGCAGTTCGAATCCGTGTTCAAAGGCTTTGGCGCCGAACTGCCGGCCTTCACCGTGATGGTCATTGGCCTGTCGCAATTCATGCAGGCCTGGTGGTGGGTGGTCCTTGGCGCGCTGATCACCATGGCCTTCGGCGTGCGCCACGCCCTCAGGACATCCAAGGCATTGCGTGACCGGATGGACACCTGGCTGCTGAAACTGCCGCTGGTGGGCACCCTGATGCACAAGTCCGCCGTGGCCCGGTTCGCCCGTACACTGTCGACCACTTTCGCTGCCGGCGTGCCGCTGGTGGAGGCCCTGGAATCAGTGGCCGGCGCGACCGGCAATGTCGTGTTCAAGCGCGCGGTATTGCGCATCCGGCAGGACATCTCGACCGGCATGCAATTGCATTTCGCCATGCGTACCTGCGGCGTCTTTCCGAACATGGCGATACAAATGACTGCCATCGGCGAAGAGTCTGGCACCCTGGACGCCATGCTCGACAAAGTCGCGGGGTTCTACGAAGACAACGTCGATAACATGGTCGATAACCTCACCAGCCTGATGGAGCCGTTCATCATGGTGGTGCTGGGTGTTATCGTCGGTGGACTGGTAGTTGCCATGTACCTGCCCATCTTCCAACTTGGCTCAGCGATCTGACATGCCCTTGAATGAAATTCTGATTCACTCTGCGCTGGCCTTTGTCCTTCTCGCAGGCCTCATTGGCCTGCTGGTCGGCAGCTTCCTCAATGTCGTGATCTGGCGCCTGCCGAAAATGCTCGAACGCGACTGGCGTGAGCAGGCCCATGACATTCTCGGGCTGCCTGGCGAAACGCCACTACCGACCTACAACCTGTTGCTGCCCCACTCCCAGTGCCCGCACTGCGGTCACCGAATCCGCGCCTGGGAAAACATCCCGCTGCTCAGTTATGTGTTTTTGCGCGGCCGCTGTTCAGCCTGTGCGGCAGCAATCAGCCCGCGCTATCCGTTGACCGAACTGGCCTGCGGGCTGTTGTCGGCGTTTGTTGCCTGGCACTTCGGCTTCGGTTGGCCGGCCGGCCTGATGCTGATCCTGAGCTGGGGTTTACTGGCGATGAGCCTGATCGACGCCGAACATCAGATATTGCCGGACGTACTGGTGCTGCCGTTGATATGGCTGGGGTTGATCGTCAACAGTTTCGGCCTGTTCGTGTCGTTGCACGAGGCGCTTTGGGGAGCGATYGCCGGTTACAGCCTGCTGTGGTCGGTGTTCTGGCTGTTCAAGCTGATCACGGGCAAGGACGGCATGGGCTACGGAGATTTCAAGCTGCTGGCGATGCTGGGCGCTTGGGGTGGCTGGCAGATTTTGCCGCTGACCATCCTGCTGTCCTCGCTGGTGGGTGCCATTATCGGGCTGATGCTGCTGCGCTGGCGCCATGCAAAAACCTCGACGCCAATCCCTTTCGGTCCCTATCTGGCCATTGCCGGCTGGATTGCGTTGCTCTGGGGTGGTCAAATAACCGACCTCTATTGGCAGTCTGTCGGTTTGAAATGAATAGCCCTGTGGAAAAACCCTGGATTCTCGGCCTGACCGGCGGCATCGGCAGCGGAAAAAGCGCGGCCGCCCAACACTTCATCGATCTGGGCGTGCATGTGGTCGACGCCGATCATGCCGCTCGCTGGGTAGTGGAACCCGGCCGTCCGGCATTGGCACAAATCGCCGAGCACTTCGGCCCCCGCGTGTTGCAGGCCGACGGGCAACTGGACCGCGCCGCGCTACGCAAACTGATCTTCGAAGTGCCTGAAGAACGCCGCTGGCTGGAGGCCCTCCTGCATCCGCTGATCGGCGAGGAGATCGCTCACCACCTGGCGCTGGCAAAATCGCCTTATGCGATTCTGGTTTCGCCACTGCTGATCGAGTCCGGGCAATACGCCATGACCCAACGGGTGCTGGTGATCGATGCCCCCGAACAATTGCAGATCGAACGCACCCTGCAACGTGACCAGACCAGCGAACAGCAAGTCCAGGCGATCCTCAAGGCCCAGTCCAGCCGCCAGGATCGCGTGAGCCATGCCGACGACGTCGTGGTCAATGACCGCGACCTTGCCTGGCTGCACAGCGAGGTCGAACGCCTGCATCACTTTTATCTTTCTTTGCGTGGAGGCCAGTCATGAGCCAACCAACAACTGTCGAATGCCCAACCTGTGGCGCCCCCGTGGAATGGACCGCCGAGAGCAAATTCCGGCCATTCTGCTCCGACCGCTGCAAACTGATCGACCTGGGCGCCTGGGCGTCCGAAGAGCACAAGATTCCAGTGCCTCCCGATGCCGAGGACGAGATGTTCAGCGGCGACTTCGACCCGCGTCATTGATTCCGACCGCGGCGATTTCAGGCTTTGATCCGCATCAAGGCTTGGGATCGTCGTCTTTCCAGGGTGCCGAGAGGTAACGGGTGCGGTTGAACGTCTCCAGCCATTCCGGACAAAACACCACCAGCGCACTGACGATCATGCCGTTGATAAACGCTTCGGGAAAAATGATCAGCCACAGATATCCGACAAAATCCTCCAGCCAGTACGGCATGGCAAAACGCTCGTCGAACCATAACAACCAAAGCGCCAGCAGCAGGCATAGCAACGCCGACAGCGCGGCGGCAAAGAATCCGGAAACGAAGATATACACGAAGGGATTTCGCGGCTGCGCGCGCTCCACCAGAATGGCGCAGCACTCGGTGACCAGCACCGGCAGCGCAATCAACAGCGCGCCATTGACTCCGACCGCCACCAGGTCCTGTCGACCGAGCAACACCAGCCCCGTTTGCGCCACCAGGCCGCCAACCAGCGCCAGCGGCCAGTCCAGCAGCAGGGTCACCGCCGTCATGCCAATAAAGTGATAAGACACGCCGGTATCGAAGTCCCGCCGCACCAACCACAACAGAAACAGCGCAAACACCGTTCCAAACAGCAGATGCTGACGACGGCTGTCGGTGAACAGCTCAACCCACGGCGCGCGACAGATCGCCCAGATCAACACCGGCACATAGATCAGCCAGCCGACCGCAAGGGTTTGCGATGACAGCAACTCTGCACCGATCATGGCTACGCGCGTCTCCCAGGCGAAGAACAACAGACACTCAGTCTACACCGCCGCTCGCCTGCCCTTCGACTTCAAGCCCAATGCCGCGGATCGTTCATCACCGCGTCATGTTCGGCGAACAGCTTCGGTAGCTCGGACTTGAGAAAGTCCACCCAGGTGCGGACCTTGGCATCGAGAAAGCGTCGCGAAGGATACAGCGCATACACATTGCGTTCGCGCAGGCGCCATGCAGGTAACACGCGCAGCAAAGTGCCGTCGCTCAAGGGCCGCGTCGCGGTGTAGAACGGCAGCAGGCTGATGCCCATACCCGCCTCCGAAGCCTTGACCATCGACTCGGCAACATTGCACTGAAATGTCTTGGCCGGGCTGACGGTGTGCTCGCCGTGCTCATCCTGGAAAAGCCATTGATCGCCGTACAAGGGGTCGAGCATGCGCAGACATTGATGATCGCTCAGCGCCAGCGGCTGCTGCGGCACGCCCCGGCGGTGCAAGTAAGCCGGGGAGGCACAGGGCACGCTGTAGATCTGCCCGACGGCCTGCGCAACCATTTGCGAGTCGGCAAGTTCCGGAGCGATCGAAATCACCACATCGTGCCCCTCCTCCAGGGGCTCGGGATTGCGCTGCGACAAGGTCAGCTCGAACACCACATCGGGATAAAGCTCGCTGTAGCGGGCGATCAACGGCGTGAGCAGCACACCCAGGCCGTTCATGCTGTGCACCCGCAGGCGTCCGGCCGGCTTGATATGAGCGCCACGGGCCTCGGCCGTCGCCTCATCCATGGCTTCGACGATTTGCCGGCTGCGCAGCAGGAAGCGCTCGCCGGCGTCGGTCAGGCTCAAGCGCCGCGTGGTGCGTTGCAGCAGACGCGCCTGTACATGTTCCTCCAGATCCGCCACCAATCGGGATACCTGCGCGGTCGACAGATCCAGCGCATCGGCAGCCCCGGTGAAACTGGCGCAGTCCACCACCCGGATGAACACGCGCAAGTTGTTAAGCACATCCATAAGCCCCCCTCGGGCGATGACTGTTACGTTTTATGTAAGGCTGCATCCGCCGTTCGCCCCTTTATCCGTCGGTGGCAAAGACTAAAATTCAGACATCAGAACCGACACGGAGCACGCCAACATGAAAACGTTGATCAGCCTGTTGCTGACCGTCATCGCCACCTCAGCCATGGCCGCTGACAACGAGCCCCTCGCAGTCCTGTACAAYCCGGCGCAGCCACTGGACATCGCCAAGGTGGTTTCTGTGTCGGACACCGCGACCGCGTGCGGGGTTGTACCGGCGACCATGGTGTATGTCGATCATCAGGGCCAGACCCACCGCGTGACCTACAACGTCATGGGTGATTGCACCAGCAACCTGTGATCAATGGCTCATAGCACGGTCCACGTGTAGCTGAGGATCAAGCGGTTCTCGTCGATATCACTGCGGTAGTTTGAGCGCGCCATCGCATTGCGCACGCGAATGCCCAAACCTTTGAGGCTGCCGCTCTGCAACACATAGCCGATGTCCAGGTCACGCTCGCGATCCTTGCCTTCGAAACCCTTTCCGGTATCGACATTGTTGCCGCTGATGTAGCGCACGGTACTGGTCAGCCCCGGTACGCCGAGCGCCGCGAAGTCGTAGTCGTAGCGCGCCTGCCAGGAACGTTCATCGGTGAAGGCGAACTCGTAGGTCGGCACTTCGTTGCCCAGCGGCGAGATGTTGGCAAACACCCGTGGGAACGCACTGTCACCGAACATGCCCTGATAGCCGACGTAAAACGTATGACCGCCACGCTTGGCCGACAGCAACGAGAAGAACGCCTGGTTGTCGATATTGCCCAACAGCTTTTTGCCATCCTCGCGGGAATCGAAGTAACCGAGATTGGCGCCGAGGATCCAGTCGCCCACCGGTTCGCTGTGCTTGAGGCCCAGAAAGCGCTGGTTATAGATGTCTTCCAGTTGCCCGTACCAGGCACTGACCGAGCTGCGTTTGTCGTTGAAGGCATAATCGGCGCCGGCAAAGTTGAAACCGTCACTGCTGACCTGGCGCTGCGGCACATGACCGAGCATGGCTTGCATCTTTTCGTCGCCGGCCTCGTTGCGCAGGCTGGTCGAACTCAAGTGACCGCCCTGCAGGGTCAGGCCATTGATCTCGTTGGAGGTGATGCTTACGCCCTGATAACTCGGCGGCAGCAAACGAATATCGCTGAACACCAGCACCGGCAAATTGGGTTGCAACTCACCGACTTTCAGCTCGGTCTTTGAGTAACGCATCTTCAACGCGCCTTCCAGACGGCTGTAATCGTTCGCCGCGCGGCCGTCGCCCTGCACCGGCAGCAAACCGGTATTGACCCGGTCCGGGGCGCTGTCGAGCTTGAGGCCGAGCAAGCCGATGACATCCACACCAAAGCCGACGGTGCCTTGGGTGTAACCTGACTTCACATTGAGAATGAAACCCTGGGCCCACTCTTCAGCCTTCGATTGCTGATTGGCACCGACGATGTCGGAATAGTCGCGGCTGAAGTAGTAATTGCGCGCTTGCAACGTCGCGGTGGCGTCTTCGACAAAGCCGGTTTCAGCCGCCATCGTGCCCGTGGAAAAACTCGAGACGACAGCCAGGGACAACGCTGAACCGGTTGTTGGGAGAATCTGTTTCATCGTTTTTCTCTTATTGTTATTGATCGACTGGTTGAAGGACTTCAGTTGCAGTGGATTTGCGACGGGGAACGGAACGACGGGCGCTCAACAGCACATGGGTGACCATGCCGAAAATCAGCCCCCAGAACGCCGCGGACAAACCGAACAACGACATGCCAGAAGCCGTGACCAGAAAGGTCACCAGCGCGGCTTCACGATCGCTCGGCACCGCCATCGCTCCCGTCAACGCACCGGCAATGGCGGCAAACAGGGCCAGCCCGGCCAGCGCCGCGATCAACTCTTTGGGGAACGCTGAAAACAGCGAGACCAGCGTGGCGCCAAAGATCCCCAACAGCAGGTAGCAAAGGCCGCCGACGACCCCGGCCACGTAGCGCTTGCGAGGATCTTCGTGGGCTTCGCGACCGGTGCAGATCGCCGCGGTGATCGCCGCCAGATTCAGTCCATGGCAACCAAACGGCGCCAGCAATGCCGTGCCCAGCGCGCTACTGGCGATGATCGGGCTCGCCGGCGTTGGATATCCGCTGGCGCGCAGCACCGCCATGCCGGGCACGAACTGACCGGTCAGCGCCACCATCACCAGCGGCAAGGCGATGTTCAGGATCGCGCCCAGGCTGAACTCGGGCGTGATCCACATCGGCGTGGCCAGACCGATCACCAGCGCTTCACAATGCAAATCACCGKTGAACGCGGCAATCGAACAGCCCACCAGCAGCACCATCATCACCGCATAACGCGGCATCACACGCTTGCAGATCAGGTAGCAGGCAAACATTGCAAGGACCAGCAACGGCTTGTGCTGCATCGACACGAACAACCCGGTGCCGAAACTGAACAGGATCCCCGCCAGCATCGCCGCCGCGATGGCGGCGGGCAGCTTGCTGATGATCCGGTCGAAAGCCCCCGAGATGCCAACCACGAAAATGATCAGGCTGCTGACCAGATAAGCCCCCACCGCCTCTGCCAGGGAGATGTCCGGCAACAGCGTCACCAGCAATGCCGAGCCAGGCGCCGACCAGGCGATGATCACCGGAACGCGGTAGCGCAGGCTCAAACCGATACCGAGCACGGCGCTGCCAATGGAGATCGCCCAGATCCAGGACGACAACACTTCCCGCGAAAGATGCGCCGCTTCGGCCGCCTGAAAGATGATCACCAACGGGCCCGCATAGGAAATCACCGTGGCGATGAATCCAGCCACGGCGGCTGACAACGAGAAGTCCTGGAAAAACGCTTTCATGATTCAGGCACCGGTCGCTGACAACGCTGGGTTGAGGCCGGCAGCGCTGCGTCGGCTGCTGATGGCGAACACGGTCATGGCCAGGGCCGCCACCGCACCGGGCAAAGCAAACGCCATGAAGTTCAGTTGCAGGGGCAAGCTGATCCCGAGCAAGGCACCACCCAGCAGCGGACCGACGATGGCCCCGTTGCGCCCGATGCCCGACGCCCAGCCCAGGCCGGTAGAACGAATCGTCATTGAATAAAACTGCGCAGCGCAGGCGTACAAGAGAATCTGCGAGCCAATGGTGGTGGCACCCGCAATGGCGATCAGCAGGTACAACACCGGCATCGGGCTGTTGAAGCCCAACAGAGTGATCGACACCGCCGCCATGGCGAAAAACACCGACAGCACTTTCGGCAGATTGAGTTTGTCGCCCAGCACCCCGCCACCAACCGCGCCGAAGATCGCCCCGAAGTTCAGCACCAGCAGGAACGACAGGCTCGAACCCAGGCTGTAACCGGCGTTGGCCATCAGTTTCGGCAGCCAGGAACTCAGCGCGTACACCATCAACAGACAGCAGAAAAACGCCAGCCACAGCATCAGCGTGCGTAGCGCACGGCCTTCACGGAACAACTGCAACACCGGAGTGCCCGTGCCTTTCACTTCGGTCATGTGCAATTGATCGGACGCTTGCGAGACGTAGGCCGGATCAATCCGCTGGAGAATATTGCGCGCCTCTTCATTGCGCCCCTGACGCAACATGAAGCCCACCGATTCGGGCAGGAAATACATGATCAGCGGCAACAACAGCAACGGCAGGACCGCCACGTAAAACACCGACTGCCATCCAAAAATCGGGATCAGCACAATGCCCAGCCCGGCGGACAGCATGCCGCCCACCGAGTAACCGCTGAACATGATCGCGACCAGCGTGCTGCGGATTTTTTTCGGCGCGTACTCGTTCATCAGCGCCACGACGTTAGGCATCACGCCGCCAATGCCGAGCCCGGCAATGAAGCGACAGAGGCCGAACTCGGTGGGGTTGCGGGCGAAACCATTGAGCACGGTGAAGCCACTGAAAAGCATCACGCAGATCGTGATGGCCTTCTTGCGGCCGATTCTGTCCGACAGCGGACCGAAGAACAGCGCGCCAAACATCATGCCGAACAGTGCATAGCTGCCCAGTGCACCCGCTTGCAAAGGACTGAGCCCCCACTCTTTCATCAGCATCGGCAAGACCACGCCGTAGATCACCAGATCGTAACCGTCGAAGATGATGATCAGGGCACACCAGAACAGCACCATCCAGTGAAAGCGGTTGAAACGAGCGTTGTCGATAACCTCATGTACGTCGATCTTGCGCATGGCATATATCTCTTGTTGTTGTTTTTTTAGAGCGTCGGTATCACGGCTTACGTCCGTACAGCCGAGGGTAGAGGCGCCCGATATGTGGCAATAGCCAGTGCGCGCAGATCACTATCCGTTTTGTGCAGAGCCCTGAAACGGGCATGGGAACGGGAGGTATCGAGCCTCTGCGACAAATTGTCTTCTTTGCGATCACATTTGAACGCTAAGCTTGGGCCTATGGATGACTCAGATTATTTACGCCTGCTGACCATCGCGGCCGAGCAAGCCAACGCGTTCCTGTCCAACGCCCGCAAATGGGAGCGTGAGCGTTGGGTGTGCCAGCGCCTGCTGCAAGGCTTGAACATTCCCTATCGCGCCGATGAGTTCGCCCCCGCAGGGGAGCCGCCGGATGTGTTGTTTCGCGATGCCAGTTTCGAGGTGTTCTTCGTGCTCGACGAGGGCCGGCGCCTCAACGATGAATGGCGCGACGAACTGCAACGCCGGCGCAGCGCGTTTTCCCTGAGCCAACTGGTGCGCCGCGAGGCCAAGCCACGACGTATCCCCGCCAACGAGTTCTTGCTGCGATTGGCGCCGACCTTGCGCAAAAAAGCGCACAACTACAAAGAGCGCGGCATGGATCTGGGTGAGTTGGACATCATTGCCTTCGCCAGCCTCAAACGCGAAGTGCTGGACCTCAACAGCCATTTCCCGCCACCGACCGAATACCTGCGCCAGGGCTGGCGTTCGCTGTCGCTGGTCGGGCCGACCTTCGCCCGCGTGCTGTTCGCTCACCCGGATGCGCCGGATTTCCTGCGCAGCAACCTGGGACGCAGCATTGTGTTCGACGTCGGGATCAGCCTGTGAGCCTCGAGCCTTTCCCCGGTCAGCAGCTAAGCTTCGTTCACAGCTGAATAATTTCCCTGTAGCTTCCACACATTCAGCAACGTCTACCCCTGACGAGGCCCGATATGACCAGCCGCCTKAACCCCGACGACCAAAAGCATGTCGAAGAGTACCTGCAGTTGTCCCAGCACCAAGTCGAGCGCCGGCCTTTCCGGCCGTGGATGCTCCTTGTACTGGTCTTGGCAGTGACCATTGGTCTGGGCTTGTTGAGCCGACTTATCAGTTACCTGACGCTATGAGCCGCCTTGCGCTCGCTTGGGTAACCGTACCGATTTCCTTTAGCCTTGCGAGTTATCCCCATGTCCCATCGTATTGTCATTGTCGGCGGCGGCGCCGGCGGTCTGGAGTTGGCTACCCGTCTGGGTAAGACTCTGGGCAAGCGCGGCATAGCCAGCGTGATGCTGGTCGACGCGAACCTGACCCACATCTGGAAACCGTTGTTGCACGAAGTGGCGGCCGGTTCCCTGAACTCTTCCGAAGATGAACTCAACTATGTCGCCCAGGCCAAATGGAACCACTTCGAGTTCCAGCTGGGGCGCATGAGCGGGCTCGATCGTGCGCAGAAGAAAATCCAGCTGGCCGCCACCTATGACGAAGCCGGTGTGGAGCTGGTGCCGGCCCGTGAAGTGCCTTACGACTCGCTGGTGATCTCCGTCGGCAGCACCACCAACGATTTCGGCACCCAGGGCGCGGCGCAACACTGCCTGTTCCTCGACACTCGTAAACAGGCCGAGCGTTTCCACCAGCAACTGCTCAATCACTACTTGCGCGCCCACGCCGGTCAGACCGACAAAGTCGAGCAAATCAGCGTGGCCATCGTCGGCGCCGGTGCCACCGGGGTCGAACTGGCCGCTGAACTGCACAACGCCGCCCATGAATTGGCGGCCTATGGTCTGGACCGGATCAAACCGGAAAACATGCACATCACCCTGATCGAAGCCGGACCACGGGTGCTGCCGGCGCTGCCGGAACGGATCGGCGGCCCTGTGCATAAAACCCTGGAGAAACTCGGGGTCAACGTCATGACCAATGCGGCCGTCAGTGAAGTGACCGCCGATAGCCTGATCACCGCCGACGGCAAAGTGATCAATGCCAGCCTCAAGGTCTGGGCCGCCGGGATTCGGGCGCCGGGTTTCCTCAAGGACATCGACGGTCTGGAAACCAATCGCATCAACCAGCTGCAAGTGCTGCCGACCCTGCAAACCACCCGCGACGAGAACATCTTCGCCTTCGGCGACTGCGCGGCCTGCCCGCRGCCGGGCACCGATCGCAATGTACCGCCACGGGCGCAGGCCGCGCACCAACAGGCTTCGTTGCTGGCCAAATCGCTGAAACTGCGCATCGAAGGCAAGGCACTGCCGGAGTACAAGTACACCGACTACGGCTCGCTGATCTCGCTGTCGCGTTTTTCGGCTGTGGGTAACTTGATGGGCAACCTCACCGGCAGCGTGATGCTCGAAGGCTGGCTGGCGCGGATGTTCTACGTGTCGCTGTACCGCATGCACCAGATGGCGCTGTACGGGCCGTTCCGCACGGCGATGCTGATGCTGGGCAGCAAGATCGGGCGCGGGACTGAGCCACGGCTGAAGCTGCACTGATATAAAACTGTGGGAGCGAGCTTGCTCCGGGCGGCGTTCCGACGATGGCGTCCTTTCAGTCGATATCAATGTCGCCTGATACACCGTCATCGCGAGCAAGCTCGCTCCCACAGGGTTTTGCGACACGTCCAAGATTTTCGCAGACAAAAAAAATCCCCGTATCTTTCGATACGAGGATTTTTAATATGGTCGGGGTAAGGGGATTCGAACTCCTGACATCCTGCTCCCAAAGCAGGCGCGCTACCGGACTGCGCTATACCCCGGTAAAAAAAAGGCACCTTTAAGAGGCGCCTTCTGCGAACAGAGCTTTTGGCGTCTGATCTTGAGATTCGATTCCAGTGTTACCTGGTTTCAAAAATGGTGGGTCGTGTGGGATTCGAACCTACGACCAATTGGTTAAAAGCCAACTGCTCTACCAACTGAGCTAACGACCC
>NZ_JBGCUL010000067.1:0-12067 GCF_054177685.1 Pseudomonas sp. P5_A2_2 | reverse complement strand
AGTCAGGGCAGGTAAAGGCGGAACACCCCACCGCCCAACGGACCACCATTGCCGATTTCGGTGCGTCCGCCGACGCCGTTGCGCTGATGCAACGCGGCAATTCGTCCGGCAAAGTACAGGCCCAACCCGGTACTTCCGGTGCTTTGATTGATGCCCTGCACGTAATCGGCCTGGCGCTCGATCATCTGCGCCGGATACCCCTGGCCATCGTCATTGATGGTCAATACAAGTTGCCCCGCTTCATCGCTGACGCTGATCAAAACGGCATGCCGTGCAAAGCGGATGGCATTGTTGATGCAGTTGGCCAATACCGACGCGATCAACTCACGATCGAAGAAACCCAACGGGCTCAGCGGGTCCACTTCATAGGTAGCCATGATGCCGCGGCTGGCGAACACTTCCTGATGGCAAGCCAGTTGCGCTTCGATGAAGTCGTCCAGTTCATGGTAGGCCGGCTGCAACGGCATCTGGTTGACGCCGAGCTTGTACAGCCCCAGCAACTGCACCAGCATGCCGTTGAGGTGGGCGAACTCGAAGTCGATCACGCCCTGCTCCGGTGTCTGTTGCGCCGCCTGCGGCAATCGCGCCAGCCACTGGCTGTGGGCCTGCATCAGCATGGCCAGCGAGTTCTTCATGTCGTGCACGGTAGAGGCAATCACCGTGGAGAAATCCAGTGCCTGTTGGTTGTCGTTCATTGGCCAAACGCCTTGCTTTTCAGCTTCTGGTAACGCGGATAACGCGCGTCGGAGTCGGGCATCAGGCCGACCATTTTCAGGCAGCTCCGACATTCTTCCAGCTCCGCTGAAGGAACGCCGGTATCGGTGCCGTGCAACAACGACTGCGCCAGGTTCAGGGCGATACTGATGTTCTTCGGCTGCATCGCCAGGGCTTTGCGGAACACCGCTCGCGCCTCCACCAGATTGCCGGTCTTGTACACGCGCACGCCCTGACGGTTGAGTTCAGCGGCGGCGTTGCCGGAGTTGAGGATGCTCGGGTCGTCAGTCTGCTTGGCGATGTCCTTCATCACCACCGGATCGTCGCCGTAGATTTCCACGCAGTTTTTCAGCATCGCGGTACCGGCCTCGGTCTGCCCGAGCATTTTCAGCTGTTTGGCTACCAGCAACGCCGCTTCGGCACTCATGAATTGCTCCATGCCATCCAGACGCAACAAGGCCTGCTCGGTGAGCTTGTCAGCCGTCTCGGCATCGTTGAGCAACAGACTGGTGGCCTTCATCAGGCGTGCGCGGATTTGCAGGCCCGGATCGGAAGGGTTTTCCTTGGCCACGGCGCTCAATGTGGTATTGATTTCCAGGCGGGTCCGCGTGTCCAGGCCTCTTTCGCTGCCCTTGCTGATCAAGGCGTGGGCCAGGCCGAGGTTGCTCTCGGCATCCTTGAACCGCGACTGCGCACCCTGGCTCACAGCCTGGCGATAGGCCTTGGCCGCCGTGTCGAAATCCTCGTTGGTCATCGCCAGCTTGCCCAGCAACGCCTGGCGGCGAACCGCCAGCGGCGACAGGCGAATCGCTTCCTCCAGAACACGCTGTGCACCCTTGGTATCGCCTTCGGCGACCAGCACGTCCGCCATGCCGTCATACAGCGACGGCATCATCGGGAAGACTTTCAGGGCTTTTTCGTAAATGCCTTTGGCCTGCGCGACCTGACCGCGCTTGAACAGCAACTTGCCCAACCCGGCAAACGCCCATGGCAATGGGCGGTCAGCAATAATGCCGTCGTACAGGCGCTCCAGCGCTTCGTTCTGATTGAGGTCGCGCAGGGCATCGGCGCGATAGCGCAGGCACAGTGGCGAATAGCGGATGTCTTGCTTGCACAGGGCGATGCAGGCGTTGAGCACTTCCATCGGCTTGCCGCGGTCGAGGGCCTGCAGGATCGGCTTGAGCAGGGTCTTGCGCTGCTCCAGGCGCTCCAGGCGCTGGGCCAGGCTGGAACGGTTGAACGGCTTGGTCAGGTAGGCATCAGGCTCGTGCTCCAGCGCACTGAGCACCATGGCCTGGCTGGTTTCGGCGGTGACCATGACGAACACCGCTTCATGGCTGATCAGCTTTTCTTCCATCAGGTCTTCGAGCACCTGCTGGCCGTTCTTCTTGCCGTCGCCCAGATGAAAGTCCTGCAGGATGAAATCGTAGGCCTTCTGCGAGCACATTTTCAGCGCCTGCTCGCCGGTATCGGCAGTGTCCACTTCCTTGACGCCCAGTTCGCGCAGCATCGACCTGACCGAACTGCGGAAGTCCGAGAAATCATCGACGATCAGAAAACGCTTTTGGTGATACGACAGCATCGAAGATTTCCAGGCAATTTAAGAAGAAGAACCCAAAGGCAAATACACGGACGGACTCAACTTCGCAGCCCTTGTTTTGGCGCGCAGATGATAACGGGTGGCACTAGGCTATCAAACACCTTCTCATAGACAATGAGCCCCCCATGCCGACCGAAAGAGACGAACAAGTCCCTGACTGCCCGGGTTATCGGCCAGCAACAGCGTTCCCTTGAGAACCTTCCCCGACGCTCATTCTGAATATGCGAAGCCCTTACTGAAAACGACACCTCACGCACAAAAAAAATGCTGATACGTGAACACCAGCAATACATGAACATCAGCAAATTCCGGTGGCTGGCCAGGCAGAATTAGCCGACAAATTGACTAAGTCGATATTGGTGTTCCTAAGTGCACGCCATTCGTCGATTAATTGACGATTTTGATCAGAATCAGACGTTCGTCGCAGGCCCACGGTGGCGAGTCTAATACCTTGATTTTCGAGGGTTACCCCCCCTCTTTGAGAACATCGCCCAGGCCTGCCCGTACCGGGTTGTATCGAGGACTGACGGACGGGCAGGCTGGCAGCGCTCCGGGCTGACCTAGACTCCGTTGAGAGGCGCGCGGGAGTCCATCATCATGTGCAATCCATTGAACATTGTTCGTATTTATTTCCTCTCTCGGGCTTTACCTGCCCTTTGGAAACGTTCGCCCCTCTTGCCGATGCTGTTGACGGAAATGGCCCCATGGCCCGTGGTTGCCAATGACTGGACAAGCACCATCACGGCCTCCCGGCGTTCAAATCTGTCCTTCAATCGCGGCGACTCAGCGAGCAAGTGGCTGACCCGGGAAGGCCTGCGAGTGGAGGCCATCGTTGGTTTTTCAAGGAGGTCAGGAAGATGATCACTGACCAGGAAAAGCCAATAGGCGTGATGTTGATCGATTGTCGTCCCCTCGTACTCAAGGGCCTTCACGACTTGATTGATGCCAGAAAGCCCCGGATGGAAGTGACAGGCCAGGCCACCACTTATACCCATGCACTGAATCTTGCCGATCAGCTGCGGCCCAATGTCATTTTTTTCAGTTTCTTTCCGGATGCGCTGAATCCACTGGATGTCGTCGCGGGACTCACCCGTATCGCCGACATGAAAGTGCTGCTGCTCAAGGGCCTGTACGAAGCCGTCCCCGCCGCCCAGGCGATAGAAGCTGGCGCTCACGGCATCGTGCTGGCGGAAGACCCGACAGAATCGATTATCCAGGCCATCCTCAAGGTCCACCATAAYGACATCGCAATGGATAGAGCCTGGGCTGGCGGCCTTCGCGGCTATGCCGCGACCGAGCATATCCCCTTGAAATGCAATCGAGAGCAGGCGAAACAGGCGCGGTTGACCCTGCGCGAGAGAGAACTGATTCGCGCCATCGTGGGCGAACCGTCCGCCAAATATGTGAGCATCGCCGGACGCCTGGGGATCAGCGAGCACACCGTGCACAACCACCTCAGCAACATCTATCAAAAGCTTGATCTCATCAACCGCATCGACTTGCTGATGTATGCGCTCAAACACGGGCTCACCCACAACGAAGCACCGCCCTCCACCTGGGTGGAACTGGAATGAATTTCAAGTCGATACAAGACGGTCTGCCCCTCACTTTCAGGGAGTAGGCCGTTACCCTGTCGCCATCCTTGACGGCGACCTGGAACAGGGTGCCCCCGCAATGCCGATGTCGCTCTCGATACATCCTGCCGCATTGACCTGTATCTCCCCCGCCGCGCTCCTCAAGCCTTGTGCTGCTCGATAGTTCACCGCGGCTGCGATCACGCGAATCTCGCATTGGAACTGCAGAAAAATGCGAGGGTGGTTTCCTGGGCCACCCTCACATCCTTTCACACGCGCAATACCTCAGGCGCTGCCAAAAAAGATGTCGGTATTCTGAACATCGACCCCGACCAAGGTGATGGTCGTTGTTTGTCCGCCAGTCTCGGCAACCGTCACGACGCTGTCCGCGCCAGTGTTGTTGATCGATTGGACAACGGCGTTCGGGTCGCCGTTGAGCACCAGCTTGTCTTGCACGCCCGCCCCCACATCGAAGCCGGTGACCTGGTAGCGGTTCTGATTGACTGACAAATCGACGTTGAAGGCATCTCGCTCACCGCCGGTGCCAACCAGCGTGAAGTCGAAGAGTGCATTGCCCGGGTCGTTGGCGAACAGGTTGGCGTCAAACGTACTTGTCGCCGAGTCCCCATCCTTGTCCGTCAGCGTCGCGCTGAATGCCAGCTGGACATCGCTGGCCAGGCTCTCACTCTGCTGAATGAACTGGATCACCGGGATCTTGACATCGCCCCGGCCCATCGTCAGCTGAACAGCGTCGATCAGTTGCGTACCCTCCTTCGCAATGAGGAAGGACACCTGCCCGCCAGCTTCCGGAGTCAGGGTGTTCACCTCGACGAGGTTCGAATGCGTGCCATCCGCATAGTAGATCCTGTAGTACAGGTCTTCGGTCGCCGTGTTGTAACCCGCCACGGAGTTGTCGATAAAGACCTTCATGCCCGTCAGCAGGCTCTCTGGGTTGATGACAAAACTTTCATCGGCGGCGCTGATTGCCGCCAGGTTATCTCCCTGGAAAACGTTATTGCCGACGCCGATGCCGGCCGTGCTGACGAACATGGACGCCGGGTCGATGTACGACGGCAGCGGGTTGGTTTGTAGCGCGGCTTCGGTGGGGTCGGGTGCTCCGAGCCCGATGCCAGTCAGGATGTCCGCAGTCGACGCCAGCGCCTTCGCGGAAAAGAACACGATCTCCTCGGACGCCGAAGGAATAGTCGGGTCATTCGTCTGAGGGATCAACAATGTGTGCACCGAATCCGGACCGCCGGGATCGAGCGAGCCGTTGGCACTGCTGTGCACGATCGTCGAACTGAAGCCCTGCACCAGATCCAGTGCATAGCGGCCATCGGCATAGGCACTCAGCGTATAGTCGACGGTGGTATTCGCCGTTGCGGCGTTGTTGTCGAAATCACCGGTCAAGGTTCCTGCGAATTGGTACGCACCATTGGCATCCGGTGATGACGCCAGCTCGTGGAGCGTGCCGGTCCCGGTCGTGGTCGTGTTGTCTGGCCTGATGAGAGTGAACTGGTCATTGACCAGCGAGATATCCAGACCGGCCGCACCCAGCCCGTCGGCTCCCGCCGCCATATTCCAGAACCCGGATTGCGCAAGGACGCTACCGGTCCCGATCAGGTTGCCGAAACTGAGCGCCGGCCCGTCGTCCTTGAACACCAGGTTCTGCCCGATGTTCAGGGTCGCCTGGGCGCTGTCGCCGTCCCCGTCGGTCTTGATCGCCGTCAGCGTTACCAGGTTGTCCGAGGTCAGAGTCGTCGAATCATCCGGATTGGTGGCGTTGGCATGCACCACCGCCCGGCTCTGGTCGAGTGTGACGCTGCCGTTGGCGGCCACGCTGACCGTGAACACCAGCAGGTTGCCCGTGGCCGTGCGGCCTTCGACCACGGAGCCATTGAGCGACAGGTTCACCGCGTCGCCCGAGGCCGTGTCCGTC
The DNA here is from genome assembly GCF_054177685.1 of Pseudomonas sp. P5_A2_2. NCBI lineage: Bacteria > Pseudomonadati > Pseudomonadota > Gammaproteobacteria > Pseudomonadales > Pseudomonadaceae > Pseudomonas > Pseudomonas sp. P5_A2_2. The sequence goes on along the minus strand of NZ_JBGCUL010000067.1, from coordinate 6,240 downwards.
AATCCGGAAGCCCCCGCCCCCACGCCCAGCGCATAGGTCAGCGCCCCCGCTCCATCGGCGCCAAACGCCGAGTTGAAGTTGGCGGCAAAGCTCTGGGTATCGTTGGTGGTCAGTACCGTCTCGTCCACGGTCAGCGTCGGTTCCACGCCGGTGGTGCTGATGCTTGGTCCGTCGTCCTTGAACACCAGGTTCTGCCCGATGTTCAGCGTCGCCTGGGCGCTGTCGCCGTCCTTGTCGGTCATGGTCGCGGTCAGCGTCACCAGGTTGTCCRTGGTCAGASTTGTCRARTCATCCGGATTGCTGGCGTTGGCATGTACCACGGCGCGGCTCTGGTCCAGCGTGACGCTGCCATTGGCMGCCACGCTGACCGTGAACACCAGCAGGCTACTGAGGGCCGTGCGGCCTTCCACCACTGCACCGTTGAGCGACAGGTTCACCGCCTCACCCGAAGCCGTGTCGGTCAGCCCGGAGGCCCCCGCCACCACGCCCAGCGCATAGGTCAGGGTGYCGGCCCCATCGGCGCCAAACGCCGGATTGAAGTTGGCGGCAAAACTCTGGGTATCGTTGGTCGCCAGTAGCGTCTCGTCCACTGTCAGCGTCGGCTCCACCCCAATGGTAGTGATGCTCGGTCCGTCGTCCTTGAACACCAGGTTCTGCCCGATGTTCAGCGTTGCCTGGGCGCTGTCGCCATCCCCGTCGGTCATGGTCGCCGTCAGTGTCACCAGATTGTCCGAGGTCAGAGTCGTCGAATCATCCGGATTGCTGGCGTTGGCATGYACCACGGCGCGGCTCTGGTCGAGCGTGACRCTGCCRTTGGCCGCCACGCTGACSGTGAACACCAGCAGGTTGYCYGTGGCCGTGCGGCCTTCGACCACTGYGCCRTTGAGCGACAGGTTCACCGCSTSGCCCGTSKCCGTGTCRRTCARCCCGGAGGCTCCGGCYACCACGCCCAGCGYATAGGTCAGCGTGCCGGCMCCATCRGCGCCAAACGCCGRATTGAAGTTGGCGGCAAAGCTCTGGGTATCRTTGGYGGTCAGTAGCGTTTCGTCCACGGTCAGCGTCGGCTCCGTGCCRGTGGTGCTGATGCTCGGACCGTCGTCCTTGAACACCAGGTTCTGCCCGATATTGAGGGTCGCCTGGGCGCTGTCGCCGTCCTTGTCGGTCATGGTCGCGGTCAGCGTCACCAGGTTGTCCGAGGTCAGAGTTGTCGAGTCATCCGGATTGCTGGCGTTGGCATGCACCACCGCCCGGCTCTGGTCCAGCGTGACGCTGCCATTGGCAACGACGCTGACCGTGAACACCAGCAGGTTGTCCGTGGCCGTGCGGCCTTCCACCACAGTGCCGTTGAGCGACAGGTTCACCACGTCGCCCGTGGCCGTGTCGATCAGCCCGGAGGCCCCCGCCACCATGCCCAGTGCGTAGGTCAGSGTGCCGGCWCCATCGGCGCCAAACGCCGGATTGAAGTTGGCGGCAAAGCTCTGGGTATCRTTGGTGGTCAGTAGCGTTTCGTCCACGGTCAGCGTCGGCTCCGTGCCRGTGSTGCTGATGCTTGGTCCGTCGTCCTTGAACACCAGGTTCTGCCCGATGTTCAGCGTCGCCTGGGCGCTGTCGCCGTCTTTGTCGGTCATGGTCGCCGTCAGCGTCACCAGRTTGTCCRAGGTCAAACTCGTCRAATCATCCGGATTGCTGGCGTTGGCATGYACCACCGCCCGGACCTGATCCAGCGTGACGCTGCCATTGGCGGCCACGCTAACCGTGAACACCAGCAGGTTGGTGAGGGCCGTATGCCCCTCCACCACCGTGCCGTTGAGCGACAGGTTCACCGCCTCGCCCGTGGCCGTGTCGGTCAGCCCGGAGGCTCCGGCCACCACGCCCAGCGCATAGGTCAGGGTGCCGGCACCATCGGCGCCAAACGCCGGATTGAAGTTGGCGGCAAAGCTCTGGCTGGCGTCGGTCGCCAATAGCGTCTCATCCACGGTCAGCGTCGGTTCCACCCCGGTGCTGCTGATGCTTGGCCCATCGTCCTTGAACACCAGGTTCTGCCCGATGTTCAGCGTCGCCTGGGCGCTGTCGCCGTCCCTGTCGGTCTTGGTTGCGGTCAGTGTCACCAGGTTGTCCGAGGTCAGGCTCGTCGAGTCATCAGGATTGGCTGTGTTGGCATGCACCACGGCACGGCTCTGGTCSAGCGTGACGCTGCCATTGGCCGCCACGCTGACCGTGAACACCAGCAGATTGCCCGTGGCCGTGCGGCCTTCGACCACGGCGCCATTGAGCGACAGGTTCACCGCGTSGCCCGTGKCCGTGTCGRTCARCCCGGAGGCTCCGGCYACCACGYYCAGCGYATAGGTCAACGTACCCGCACCATCAACGCCAAACGCCGAGTTGAAGTTGGCGGCAAAGCTCTGGGTGGCGTTGGTCGCCAGTACTGTCTCGTCCACCGTCAGCGTTGGCTCCACACCCGTGGTGCTGATGCTTGGCCCGTCGTCGTCGAAGATGATCTTGGAGCCGATTTCGGTTTTTGTAATAGAGGCCTGGACCAACTTGAAGCCACCGATATCAAAATCGGCGTGGTCAGTACCCTTGGCGTCGACGGCCGCCCCGTTCTCGACGAGTACGCGGTTGTGATCCGACGTTGTGGTGTATTGAATCTGGTAGCCGGCCAAAACGCCGGTGATGGTTGCAACCCCGCCAACAGTACTGATGACAATGCTCGGGCTATTCACCGATCCGTCTGAGTTCTCGAGCACCTGCCCGGTGCTTTTGTTGATGACGCGAATATTGGTGATTGCAACCGACGTATCACCCGCATATCCGTTGATGAAATTCACGCCAGGCTCAGCAGCGGTGCTGAATGCGCTGACTCTTACCATGGCACTCTTGCCGCCTTGCAACTGCACGACGTCGAAACTGGCCGATTTAGCATTGAACACGTTGGTAAAGTCGACGTTAGATTCAACATCGGCTTCGTTCTGATCCAGATTGGGAATGGTCACATTCTGCCTGGCACCCGTGACGAACGAAAAACGGATACCCTCCTGTTCCGTAATCATCTGATTGTTGGTGCCGAAGGTGGTGGGGCCACCCGCCTGGCTGGTATTGATCGTGTCGCCAGTCGTGATATTGGCGCCGCTTGACTGGTCTGCAGGGTTCTTGCCGGTGGCGATGATGGTGGGGTCCGTGATCCGCAATACACCACCGTCGTTGACAACGGTCGGGGTCGCCGTCGTAAACATCAGAAAGAGGTTCTGACCCGAGGGCGCATTGGCCAGACTGAACTCCAGGTCCTGGCTGGCTCCGATGAAAACCTTATTCAGCAGATTGAGCGAATCATCGGCGTTCGTAGCATCTGTATGCCGGAGCGGTTGGTACTCCACGGTCCAGATCTTGCCGCCCGTGACCGGCGATCCGGTTTCTTCTATAAAGGCTGCGAACACGATCGCGCCGCTTGCGCTCCCGGCTCGGCCCAGAACGATGTTGTTGTTCGTATCCGTATAGAGAAGGATGCTGGTGCCGTCGAGGGTAAACAGCCCGCTGACCACGCCATTGAGCGGTACTCCAGTGCTGCCCACGAAGCTGACATCGGTAATGCTTGCTCCGGGTGCAGAGGTGATGGTGAACGCATTGCTGCCCGTGTTGCCCACGGCACCGGTATAGCCGCTCAAGGCCGCCCCCGTTGCGGTGCCTGCCCCAAGCCCGGTCAAACGGTTAGCGAAGGTCGTGGGCAGGGACGCCACCAGAATGTCGTTGTCGTCAGCGTCTCCCACAGGGCCTGGAGTGGCTGTGCCGTTCTGCAACCCGGCCGTTTCGTCCAGCGTAACGTCCTCGCCGGTCGCCACGACGCTCAAAACACTGTCCGTAAACGACATTGTCGCCACGGCGTCGTCACCGGTGCCGACCACACCGTCGGCGCCGGCAGAGCTCGCGGTGAGCAGAAACGTCGCGCCTGCCGAGTCGTCGGGATTCACGTACCACGAGGTGGTGACGCTGCCGTTGACCTGGCCGTCGAGATCGCCGGCACCGCCGTCGGTCACGGACCAGGGCTCGTGCCCCGCGCCCATATTGGTATTGAGTACGTCGTCGGACGTACCCCACACACCATCCGCGCCGGCACCGACGGCGTGGTCCACTTCGAGCGTCACGGTGCTGCCGGCGGCGAAACCGCTGGCCGTGATGATGGCGGTGCTGCCGGGTGCGTAGTCTTTAAGGTCGGTGGTGACGGTCGGAATGTAGGTAAAAGTCCAGTCGTGGTTGACGGGTGAAGGATGGTCACCGACGTTATTGGCCAGGTCATTCGTTGGCGATGAGGTTTTCTTGCGCATAGTCATGACTTTCTCCTGAGCGGGTCCAGTCATCGGGGGTCGACCTTGGACCATTTTCTGATCTATTGGTCACAACTATGAACAAGCACCGGAGGATGCACATCGGCCGATACTCCCAGGCGGGATGGGAGTTTCAGACTACTTGGGAGGGGAGAAGGAAAGTCGCGAAGGTAGGGTTGATGGATTCGTTAAATCCCGGGCGCAAGAATTTGTCGAACTTTATCTACAGGTCGTGAAAATGAAGCGTTGAAACAGGGGGGAGCTGCGAAATATGGTGTCCCAGGGCAGGTTCGAACTGCCAGCCTTCCCCTTAGGAGGGGGATGCTCTATCCAATTGAGCTACTGGGACACAAGTCGGCCGCGAAGAAACGCGGCGCGATGGACGGCGTGCATGTTAACGGCCGGGCCGGCTTTTGTCATGTCGTCCGTTGGGCTTTTTAAGTGTAGGCAGACGCCTCGGCCAGGCGCGGACTTGTTTACCCTGCAAATTGCATTACTGCAAAAAGCCATCATTGCAAAATGCAAGACCCGGTGTTCGCAAAAATATCCTAATTCTTTGTTTTTAAAGAATTTAATTGTCGATAGACTCTGGCATGCGAGCTGCTTCAGCTGTTCTCACAGAACAACGGAGGCCGCCTCATGAACAGCGCCCTTTTACTCTCGAGTGCAATCGCTCTGACGGTTTTGCCGGGTTTTCATTTTACCCACGAGAGCGGTGCTACGCAGATTGCCCAGCGAATGCCACATTACCTTCAACTGCAGAAAGCGCCGCAGTTGGCCGTGATGAGCAGCCAGCACGGCTTTGTCAGTCAGGAAGTCAGCCAGGAAACCATTCTGGTACCGGCTCCGTCTGCCGAGCGCTTGGTATTTTGAATGACCCTCACCAGGAGCACAGCATGTCCAAATCAGCCGTGAGCTTTTTTATCCTCGCCTTGTTGAGCGGCATTTTTCATCTGTCATTGACCCAGGACATGGTCGTCACCCTCCCCCTGATTGACTGTGGTGTATTCAGCGCTCTGTTCGTGCTCGCACTGATTGCCGGACGCAAGATCAAGTTTGATCCGGTCCTGCGTTAATCCAGGTATGGCAGATCCGGCGCAAAGGCCTGCCATCCATCCTGAATTCACCCCCTCCATACGACTCGCCCTAGTAAATCGGCCATTTGCCACTATCCTGTAAAGGCAAGGAGCAGTGATCGAGTCCGCCTTTGCGACCCGTCAGAAATCTTTCGTCGGGTGCAGGCGCGCTGAACGATACGGTCCGGTCGAACTTTTCAAACTAATTCGCATTTCTGATAATTGGTGCTGGCAGAACGCCTTTATACAGTTCAATATTTGTCACAGAATTGACGCCAAGGATCTGGCTTGCTTGAGGCATGATGCGCGCCTCTATCAATTCAGGTTGAACATTTGGTCAGAGCGCTTGTCCTACCAGACATCCTGCGGCCAATCCCGAAAACCGCTCCCCTGAACTAACCGGTTAAATATATGCGCCCATTGAAACAGGCAATTTATTCCAGCCGTACGGCTGACAAGTTCGTCGTACGTCTGCCAGACGGAATGCGTGAACGCATTGCCGAGGTGGCTCGCAATCATCATCGCAGCATGAACTCCGAAATCATTGCGCGCCTTGAGCAAAGTCTTATTCAGGAAGGTGCACTGGGAGAAGAGCTGAGCATGCGCCTGGACAGCCCGGAGCTTTCCTTGCACGAACGGGAGCTGCTGCAGCGCTTCCGCCAACTCTCCCACCGCCAGCAGAACGCCCTGGTTTCACTGATCGCTCATGATGCTGAATTGGCCGCTGACGCGTCCTGATTCCGCCAGAAAGCTCAAGCCAGCCTGATCGCTGGCTTTTTTTTGCCCGAAATCCGGGCACAAAAAACCCGCCTGACGGCGGGTTTTAGTGAAACGGACTTTAGAGC
>NZ_JBGCUL010000066.1:0-12074 GCF_054177685.1 Pseudomonas sp. P5_A2_2 | reverse complement strand
CCGTCCAGGATCGCCTTGAGGGTGTCCAGTGGCGGAGTCGGGATGTTGAAGCTCTTGGCGCGACGCTGAGGCACGAAGCCGCCCAGTGCGGTACGACGCTCGCTCAGGTAACGGGCTTCGGCGCTGCCTACTTCCGGTTTGAAGAACGGCAGGTTTTCCAGTTCATCGTCCTTGACCGGGATGTCGAAGCGATCGCGGAACAACTTCAGGCTTTCGACATCGACCTTCTTGGTGTTGTGCGCAGTGTTCTTCGCTTCGCCGGCACCGGTGCCATAACCCTTGATGGTCTTGGCCAGGATGACGGTCGGTTGTTCTTTGTGGTTGACCGCTTCGTGGTACGCCGCGTAGACCTTGTACGGGTCGTGGCCGCCACGGTTGAGCTTCCAGATCTCGTCGTCGGACAGGTCTTCAACCATCGCCTTGAGTTCTGGCGTGTTGAAGAAGTGTTCACGCACGAACGCGCCGTCTTTGGCTTTGTAGTTCTGGTACTCGCCGTCGATGACTTCGTCCATGCGGCGTTGCAGGATGCCGTCGACGTCCTTGGCCAGCAGTGGGTCCCAGAAACGGCCCCAGATGACTTTGGTCACGTTCCACTGGGCACCGCGGAACACGCCTTCGAGTTCCTGGATGATCTTGCCGTTGCCGCGAACCGGGCCGTCAAGACGCTGCAGGTTGCAGTTGATGACGAAGATCAGGTTGTCCAGCTTCTCGCGGCCGGCCAGGGAGATGGCGCCCAGGGATTCCGGCTCGTCGCACTCGCCGTCGCCCAGGAAGCACCAGACTTTCTGTTTGCCTGGCTGGATGAAGCCACGGTGTTCCAGGTACTTCATGAAGCGTGCCTGGTAGATCGCCTGGATCGGGCCCAGACCCATGGATACGGTCGGGAACTGCCAGAAGTCAGGCATCAGCCAAGGGTGCGGGTAGGACGACAGGCCTTGACCATCGACTTCCTGACGGAAGTTGTTCATCTGGTCTTCGGTGATGCGGCCTTCCATGAATGCGCGGGCGTAAACGCCTGGCGAGGTGTGGCCCTGGAAGTAGATCAGGTCGCCGCCGTGTTCGTCGCTCGGGGCCTGGAAGAAGTAGTTGAAGCCGATGTCATACAGGGTCGCACTGGACGCGAAGCTGGAGATGTGACCGCCGAGGTCGGAATCTTTCAGGTTCGTACGCATTACCATGGCCATCGCGTTCCAGCGTACCAGCGAGCGAATGCGGCGTTCCATGAACAGGTCGCCAGGCATGCGTGCTTCGTGGGTAACGGGGATCGTGTTGCGGTAAGGCGTGGTGATGGCGTAAGGCAACTGCGAGCCGCTGCGGGTCGCGAGTTCACCCATACGGGTCATCAGATAGTGAGCACGGTCTTCGCCTTCTTTGTCGAGAACCGATTCCAGGGCGTCCAGCCATTCCTGGGTTTCGACGGGATCGAGGTCTTGCATGGCTTGCTCCAGGGCGGAAAGGCTACCAGAATCGGTTGCCTGAGTTAGCGACTGGCCTTGTGGGCAGACGTTATGAATTCTTGGATTGCCGACAGGTTGTTCCGGCGGCGTGTAGTTTTACTACAAATCTTCCGGCATTTCAGCCCGTCTAATGTATATACGAGTAGTAAAACTACAGATGAGCGGCTTGTAGCCCCCGGCTGCGTTGTGAGAATAATCGTTAAGGTTGGTCTTTTTCCAACTACAAAAGGTAAAAGCTTGATGCTGGCTGCCAAAATTAAAGAAATTTCAGCTATTTCTAACTTTTGTTCGACAGTCCCTCAGGTAGTGAGTTTTCGAAAACCACTACATGCAGTCCGTTGTACGCCGATCAAGGATAGACCATGAGCCTCCCTTCGCTTGCCGAACTGCCCGCCATTCTCCTGCCGTTGGTCACCCGCGCCGAGCAGTCGTTCCGGGCTGCCGTCGCTGCCCTGGACGATGATCACGGGCTGTCCACCTGGACGCCGGAACGCTGGGCGCAATTTGCCCGCGTCACCGCCGCCAGCGATTTCGTGATTGAACAGTGTGTTCGTGACCCTTTGATGTTGCTGGCGCTGGTGCAGTCCGGCGAACTGGACCGCCGCTTCGCGCCCGGTGAGTTGTRCGCGCAGATTGCCGCTGCCGTGAGCGTGGCCGAGACCGATGATCAGCTTGGTCGCGCCTTGCGCCGTCAGCGTGCACGCCATCAGGTGCGGATCATCTGGCGCGACCTGACCCGTCAGGCTGACCTGGTACAGACCTGCCGCGACCTCTCGGACATGGCCGATGCCAGCATCGATCAGGCTTATCAATGGTTGTATGTGCGGCATTGTCAGCAGTTCGGCGTGCCGACCGGCCGACGTAGCGGCGAGCCGCAGCAGATGGTCATCCTCGGCATGGGCAAGCTCGGCGCCGTGGAGCTGAACCTGTCCTCGGACATCGATCTGATTTTTGCCTACCCCGAGGGCGGCGAAACCGTCGGTGTGAAACGCGCGCTGGATAACCAGGAGTTCTTCATTCGTCTGGGCCAGCGGCTGATCAAGGCCCTGGACCCGATGACCGTCGACGGCTTTGTATTCCGCGTCGACATGCGCTTGCGACCTTACGGTTCGTCCGGCGCTCTGGTGCTGAGCTTCAACGCGCTGGAACAGTATTACCAGGATCAGGGCCGCGATTGGGAACGCTACGCGATGATCAAGTCGCGGGTGGTGGCCGGCGATCAAGTAGCCGGCGCGCAACTGCAGGAGATGCTGCGACCGTTCGTTTACCGGCGCTACCTGGACTTCTCGGCCATCGAAGCGCTGCGCACCATGAAGCAGCTGATCCAGCAGGAAGTACGGCGCAAGGGCATGGCCGACAACATCAAACTCGGATCCGGCGGTATTCGTGAAGTCGAGTTCATTGCCCAGGCGTTCCAGCTGATTCACGGCGGCCGCGATTTGAGCTTGCAGCAACGCCCGCTATTAAAGGTGCTGAGCACGCTGGAAGGTCAGGGTTACCTGCCGCCGGCTGTGATCGGCGAGCTACGTGAAGGTTATGAATTCCTGCGTTACACCGAACACGCGATTCAGGCGATTGCCGACCGCCAGACGCAAATGTTGCCCGATGGCGAGCAGGATCAGGCGCGTATTGCCTTTATGCTGGGTTTCGCCAACTGGACGGCCTTCCACGAACAATTGATGTATTGGCGCGGCCGCGTGGCCTGGCACTTCGGGCAGGTGATCGCCGATCCCGACGAAGAGCAGGGCGCCGAAAGCGAAGTGGTGGTCGGCGGTGAGTGGTTGCCGCTGTGGGAAGAGGCTCAGGACGATGAGGCCGCTTGCCGTCAACTGGAAGAGGGTGGTTTCAAGGATGCCCCAAAAGCCTTGAAAGCCCTGGCCAGTTTGCGCAGCAGCCCCCAGTTGCGGGCGATGCAGCGTCTGGGTCGCGAACGTCTCGATGCTTTTATTCCGCGTTTGCTGGCGCAGGCCGTGGAGCATGACAATCCGGACCTGGTACTGGAACGGGTGCTGCCGCTGGTTGAAGCCGTGGCCCGTCGCTCCGCGTACCTGGTGCTGCTGACCGAGAACCCCAGTGCGTTGCGGCGGTTGCTGACGCTGTGCGCGGCGAGCCCGTGGATCGCCGAGCAAATCACTCGCTTCCCGCTGCTGCTCGACGAATTGCTCAACGAAGGCCGGCTGTTCAAACCGCCACTGGCGCCAGAACTGGCGGCTGAATTGCGCGAGCGCCTGACACGGATTCCCGAGGACGACCTCGAGCAGCAAATGGAAGCCCTGCGCCACTTCAAGCTGGCGCACCGCCTGCGGGTGGCTGCCTCGGAAATCGCCGGCAGCCTGCCGCTGATGAAGGTCAGCGATTACCTGACCTGGCTCGCCGAGGCGATCCTGGAGCAAGTGCTGGCACTGGCCTGGCGCCAGACCGTGGCCAAGTACGGCACGCCGCTACGCACCGATGGCACTTTGTGCGATCCCGGCTTCATCATTGTCGGTTATGGGAAAGTCGGCGGTCTGGAACTCGGGCATGGTTCGGACCTGGACCTGGTGTTCATCCACGACGGCGATCCGCAGGCTKAAACCGATGGCGTCAAACCCATCGATGGCGCGCAATTCTTCACCCGGCTGGGGCAGCGGATCATTCACTTGCTGACTGCACAGACCAACTCCGGGCAGTTGTATGAAGTGGACATGCGTCTGCGGCCATCCGGTGCGTCGGGCTTGCTGGTGAGTTCCCTGGGGGCGTTTGCCCGCTATCAGGAAAACGAGGCCTGGACCTGGGAGCATCAGGCATTGGTGCGGGCGCGGGTGTTGGTGGGCAGTCAGGATGTCGGCCAGGCCTTCGAGAAAGTCCGCGCCGCGATATTGGGCAAGACGCGTGAACTGCCGACCCTGCGCCAGGAGGTCAGCGAGATGCGCGCCAAGATGCGCGATAACCTGGGCAGCAAGAGCACGGCGGCCGGCACCGGGGCAAATGCCTTCGAAGCCACGGCGCCGTTCGATATCAAGCAGGACGCCGGAGGTATCGTCGATATTGAATTTATGGTGCAATACGCGGCCCTGGCGTGGTCCGAAACACACCCGCCGTTGCTGCGCTGGACCGACAACATCCGCATTCTGGAAGAGCTGGAGCATGAAGGGCTGATGCCCGTCGAAGATGCCGGCCTGTTGCGTGAAGCGTATAAAGCGTACCGTTCCGCCGCCCACCGGCAGGCCTTGCAGAAGGACCCGGGGGTGATTCCGGGCGACCAGTTCGCGGACGAACGGCGGCAGGTCATGCGGATCTGGCGTGAGCTGGGGCTAAGCTGAAACGGGATATTCGATACGCCCAATACCCCTGTGGGAGCGAGCTTGCTCGCGATGGCGGACTGACAGTTACCATTGATGTTGAATGTGATGGCCTCATCGCGAGCAAGCTCGCTCCCACAGTGGATCTGCAGTGCCATGCGGATCGAGGTACACCAATACCCAATGTGGGAGCGAGCCTGCTCGCGATAGCGGAGTGACACTCGACAGCAATGTTGAAGGTGATGACCCATCGCAAGCCGCCGTGCTCCCGCAGAGATTTTCGAGGCGGGGAGGCGTAGGCCTCCCCGGTTCGTTTATGGAAACCACATGAAAATTCTGATCGTTGGGCCCAGTTGGGTCGGTGACATGGTGATGGCGCAGACACTGTTCCAGTGTTTGAAACAACGCCACCCGCAATGCGAAATCGACGTGCTGGCCCCCGAGTGGAGCCGGCCGATTCTTGAGCGTATGCCCGAAGTTCGCCAGGCCTTGAGCTTTCCGCTCGGTCACGGTGTTCTGGAACTGGCGACTCGCCGGCGCATCGGCAAATCCCTGGCCGGCCAGTACGACGAGGCGATCCTGTTGCCCAACTCCCTGAAGTCGGCGCTGGTGCCGTTCTTTGCCGGCATCCCGAAACGCACAGGCTGGCGTGGCGAGTTCCGCTATGGCCTGCTCAACGACGTGCGCACGCTGGATCAAGATCGTTATCCGCTGATGATCGAGCGCTTCATGGCCCTGGCTTATGAGCCGGGCGTCGAGTTGCCAAAACCCTATCCGCGCCCGACACTGCAGATCGACCCGGTCACGCGCGAGGCGGCACTGGCAAAGTTCGGTCTGACCCTCGACCGTCCGGTGTTGGCCCTGTGCCCTGGTGCCGAGTTTGGCGAGTCCAAGCGCTGGCCGTCCGAGCATTACGCCAAGGTCGCCGAAGCGAAGATCCGCGAAGGCTGGCAAGTCTGGCTGTTCGGTTCGAAAAACGATCACGCCGTGGGCGAAGACATCCGCGCGCGGCTGATTCCAGGTCTGCGTGAAGAATCGGTCAACCTCAGCSGCGGCACCTCGTTGGCCGAAGCCATCGACCTGATGTCCTGTGCAGATTCTGTGGTGTCCAACGACTCCGGCCTGATGCACGTCGCCGCCGCTCTGAACCGCCCGCTGGTCGCGGTCTACGGTTCGACGTCGCCGGGCTTCACGCCACCGCTGGCCGAGCATGTCGAAATCGTACGCCTGGGCATCGAGTGCAGTCCGTGCTTCGATCGCACCTGCCGTTTCGGCCATTACAACTGCCTGCRCCAGCTCATGCCGCAGGCCGTGAACGAAGCCTTGCAGCGGTTGCAAGGCACTGTGGTCGAGGTCAAATAGCTTGCGGGTTCTGTTGATCAAGACTTCTTCGCTGGGCGACGTCATTCACGCGTTGCCGGCGTTGACCGATGCGGCGCGGGCGATTCCCGGCATCAAATTCGACTGGGTGGTGGAAGAAGGCTTTGCCGAAATCCCGACCTGGCATCCGGCGGTGGGCAAGGTGATTCCGGTGGCGATCCGTCGCTGGCGCAAAAACATCTGGCAGACCATCAAGAGCGGTGAGTGGAAGCGCTTCAAGCAAAGCGTTCGCGTCACCAGATATGACTTGGTGATCGACGCCCAGGGCTTGCTGAAAAGTGCCTGGCTGACCCGTTACGTCAAGGCGCCGGTGGCCGGCCTCGATAAAAGCTCGGCGCGCGAGCCCATCGCTGCGCGCTTTTACGATCGACGTCTGGCCGTTGCCCGTGGGCAGCACGCGGTGGAGCGAGTGCGTCAGTTGTTCGCCATTGCGTTGGGCTATGACTTGCCTAAAGGCCTGGGCGACTACGGACTGAATATCGAGCGCCTGGTGGAGTTGCCGCGCAAGAATCCTTACGTGGTGTTTTTGCACGGCACCACCTGGGACACCAAGCACTGGCCCGAAGCCTACTGGCGCGAGCTGACCGAACGGGTTGGCTACCTTGGCGTCGGGGTGAAGTTGCCCTGGGGCAATGCCCTGGAGAAAGCCCGGGCCGAGCGTATCGCCGCGGGTTTCAAGCACGCCGAAGTGCTGCCAAAACTGAACCTGGCGGGTGTCGGCAAGGTGCTGGCCGGCGCGCAAGCCTGCGTGGCGGTCGACACCGGTCTTGGTCATCTGGCCGCCGCGCTGGATGTGCCGACGTTGTCGCTGTTCGGCCCGACCAACCCGGGCCTGACAGGCGCTTATGGCAAGGTGCAGATTCACATGGCCAGCGACTTCCCTTGTGCGCCGTGCCTGCAAAAGAAATGCACCTATCAACCGACGGCCGAAGATGCCCGTCAATTTGACCTGAAACGCGAGTTGCCATTGTGCTTCACGCGTCTGAATCCCGAGCGTGTCGCCAGCCGACTGAGCACGTTGTTAATGGCTGAGGAGCTGCGCTGATGCAATTGGCATTTGTCCTGTACAAATATTTCCCGTTCGGCGGCTTGCAGCGCGATTTCATGCGAATCGCCCTGGAGTGCCAGAAGCGCGGTCATCAGATTCGCGTCTACACGCTGATCTGGGAGGGTGACGTGCCGCCGGGTTTCGAAGTGCTGGTGGCGCCAGTCAAGGCGTTCTTCAACCATCGCCGCAATGAGAAGCTCAGCGAATGGATGGGAGCGGACCTGGCCAAGCGCCCGGTCGACCGCCTGATCGGCTTCAACAAGATGCCGGGCCTGGACGTCTATTACGCGGCCGACGGCTGCTTCGAAGACAAGGCACAGAACCTGCGCAACTCGCTGTATCGCCGTTGGGGCCGCTATCGCCACTTCGCCGAATACGAGCGGGCGGTGTTCGCCAGGGATGCCAAGACCGAAGTGTTGATGATTTCCGAGGTCCAGCAGCCGCTGTTCATCAAGCATTACGACACGCCGCTGGAGCGTTTCCACCTGCTGCCACCGGGTATCGCCCAGGACCGTCGCCGACCGGCGGATGCCGATGAAATTCGCGCCGGGTTCCGCGCTGAATTCGATCTCAAGGACGACGAACTGCTGCTGGTGCAGATCGGCTCCGGGTTCAAGACCAAGGGCGTGGACCGTAGCCTCAAGGCACTGGCGGCATTGCCTGCCGAGTTGAGGAAACGCACCCGGCTGTTTGTAATTGGCCAGGATGACCCCAAATTATTCCAGATGCAGAGTGCGACATTAGGGCTGGGCGACAACGTCACGTTCCTCAAAGGGCGCAGTGATATCCCGCGTTTCCTGTTGGGTGCCGATCTGTTGATCCACCCGGCGTACAACGAAAATACCGGCACCGTGCTGCTCGAAGCGCTGGTGGCTGGCTTGCCGGTGCTGGTGAGCGCGGTGTGCGGTTATGCCCATTACATCGCCGAGGCCGATGCGGGTCTGGTGCTGGACGAACCGTTCGATCAGGCGCAACTGACGCAGTACCTGACCGGCATGTTGAACGACGCTCAAGCAAGGGCGGCCTGGAGCCGCAATGGTCTGGCCTACGCCGGGACGGCCGACCTCTACAGCATGCCGCAGCACGCGGCCGATGTGATTCTGGCGGAGCACGCTTAAATGAAGTTGATGCTGGCTGAACCGTTCAAGAGCCTCTGGGCCGGACGCGACCCGTTCGCCGAAGTCGAGGGGCTTGAGGGCGAGGTGTACCGCGAGCTGGAAGCGCGCCGGACCTTACGCACGGAAGTCGATGGCAACGGATTTTTCGTGAAAATCCACCGTGGCATCGGCTGGGGCGAAATCTTCAAGAACCTGCTCACCGCCAAGCTTCCAGTATTGGGGGCCGGTCAGGAGTGGCAGGCCATTCAGCGCCTGCAGGAAGTTGGCGTGCCGACCATGACCGCCGTCGCGTATGGCGAGAAGGGCAGCAACCCGGCCGACCAGCACTCGTTCATCGTCACCGAGGAGCTGGCACCCACTGTCAGCCTCGAAGACTTCAGTATCAACTGGATCAAGCAGCCGCCCGAGCCAAAACTCAAGCGCGCGCTGATCGCCGAAGTCGCACGCATGACCGGCATGATGCACCGCGCCGGGGTCAACCACCGCGACTGCTACATCTGCCACTTCCTGCTGCACACCGACAAACCGGTGACCGCGGACGACTTCAAGCTCTCGGTGATCGACCTGCACCGCGCCCAGACCCGCCCGGCGATCACCTCGCGCTGGCGCAACAAGGATCTGGCGGCCCTGTACTTTTCCGCGCTGGACATCGGCCTGACCCGCCGCGACAAGCTGCGTTTCCTCAAAGGCTATTTCCAGCAACCGCTGCGCCAGATCCTGAGTGAAGAGGCCGCTTTGCTGGCATGGCTCGACGGCAAGGCCAACAAGCTCTACGAGCGTAAACAGCGATACGGGGATGCGCTCTGATGTCGGGTTGGAAACTGGAACCGGCCTACAGCGAACTGGCCGATGACTTTGGCAGCCTCGAGGCTGTGTTTGCGCTGCAAGGCGAGCGTTTGACCAGCGATCTGCTTTCGGAGGTCATCCGGGTCGAGCGCAATGGCGTCAACTATTACGTCAAACGGTATGTGGGCGCTGGCAAAGGCTTGCGGCGTTACCTGGGCAAGCCTCGGGTGAAGATGGAGTGGCAGAACCTCAAGCGCTTCGCCAAGTGGGGCATCCCCACGGCCGAAGTGGTGGCCTGGGGGCTGGAACGACGCGGTGTGGCCTACGCTCGCGGCGCGATGATTACCCGGGAGCTGCCGCATACCGAAGACTTGTCGGCACTGGCCGAGCGTCGCGACCCGAAACTTTCGGATCGCGCCTGGGTCGATACCGTCAGTCGTCAGCTGRCCGAATACACCCGGACCATGCACGACCACCGCTTCACCCATAATGACTTGAAGTGGCGCAACCTGCTGATCGACGATGAGGCTCGAGTGTTTTTGATCGATTGCCCCAACGGCGATTTCTGGCGCGGTTTCTGGCTCAAGTACCGTATTACCAAGGATCTGGCGTGCCTGGACAAGGTCGCCAAGTATCAACTGTCGGCAACCCAGCGCCTGCGCTTTTACCTGCAATACCGCAATCGGACCCGGCTCAACGCTGCGGACAAAAAACGTATCCGGCACGTGGTGAGATTTTTCGAGGGGCGTGAATGACTGATTTTCTGGCCGCTGATGACCGTGCGCTGCTTGAACGCCACGGCCTCGGCACATTCGATGCCCTCTGGGCCAAACAACTCGACGCGGTGGATGAGCCCAACACCGGTCGGGGCGGTTGGAGCAGTGTGTTTCGGCTGGACCTGGAAGGTCATGGTTTCTACCTCAAGCGTCAAAGCAACTACCTGACCCGCACGTTACGCGCACCGTTCGGCGAGCCGAGCTTCGCTCGCGAGTTTCGCAACATCTCCCGTTACCAGAAGCTGGGGGTTCCGGCGCTGGAAGCGGTGTTCTACGGTGAGCGCAAGGTCGATGGTGAAGTTCGGGCGGTCCTGTTGACCCGCGCCCTGGATGGTTGGGACGACCTCGAATCGCTGTTGCAGCGCTGGGATGAACTGAGCCCTGAGCAACACTCGGAAATCCTCAAGGCCAGTGGCGAACTGGCCAGGCGGCTGCACGCGGCACGCCAGGTGCACGGATGCTTCTATCCCAAGCATATTTTCATGCGCGCCACCGGCAACGGCTATCAGGCTCAATTGATCGATCTGGAAAAGACCCGACCACTGCTGTACGGGCAGCGTGACCGAATCAAGGACCTGGAACCGCTGGCGCGCCGCGCGCCCGAGTGGGGAGAGTCGCAACTGCGGCAATTGCTGGCCGCCTATCTGGATCAACCACAGGACAGCTCGTTGATCGACAGCTGGCTGGGGCGTTTGACTACGCGGCGCAGCCAAAAGGGACCACGCTGATGCGTTTATCCGAGTTGAAGTCCGCCGGCCGCACCCCGGCGTTGCCATTGAGCGTTTCGCTGGCTGATGCCGCCGGCCCCGCTGAGCTACAACTGCTGAGCCTGTTGCGGGTGTTGCCGGGGCAGCGTTATGTCGGTGCCGGTGTCTGGCGTGGCCGACCGGTGTTGGCAAAGTTGCTGGTAGGCAGCAAGGCTGCGCGGCACTTCCAGCGTGAGCTGGACGGCGTGCGCTTGCTTGCCGCTCAAGGATTGACCACGCCGCAGYTGTTGGCCGATGGCCTGAAAGAGGGTGAGGGTGGTTGGCTGCTGTTCGAGTTTCTGGAAGGCGCCGAAAGCCTGGGTGATACCTGGAAGCAGGTTGAGCAGCAGCCCGTGCTGTCCGATGGGCAAGGAGCGGTGCTGGCCGAGGCGTTAGGTGCCATCGGTCAAATGCACCGCAAAGGACTGTGGCAGGAAGACCTGCACCTGGACAACCTGCTCCGTCAGCGTGGTCGTCTGTACTTGATCGACGGCGCCGGGATTTGCTCCGAAACGCCGGGGCAGCCGCTGTCACGGCAGAAGGTCCTGGAAAACCTCGGGGTGTTCTTCGCCCAGTTGCCGAAGTCGATTGAACCCTTCATTGAAGAGTTGCTGGTGTATTACCTGCTGAGCAACGGCGAGCACGCCTTGCCCATGGAGGCGCTCCAGAAGCAGATCGACAAGGTCCGCAGTTGSCGCCTCAAAGACTTCCTGATCAAGGTCGGCCGCGAGTGCACGCTGTTCAGCGTCCAGCGCGGGGCCTTCGGCTTGCGGGCGATTCGCCGCGAGGAAGAGTCGTCGATGGTGCCGGTGCTGGAACAGGCCGATACCCTGCTCGATCAGGGGCATCTGTACAAGACCGGGGGCGCGGCGAGCGTCGGTAAGGTCGAGGTGGATGGCCGCACGCTGGTGATCAAGCGTTACAACATCAAGGGCTTTGCCCACTGGCTCAAGCGCTTCTGGCGCCCGAGCCGGGCCTGGCATTCATGGCGCGAAGGCAATCGCCTGGTGTTCCTCGGGATTGCCACGCCCAAGCCGCTGGCGTTGCTGGAAAAGCGTTTTCTGTGGCTGCGCAGCCGGGCGTACCTGATCACCGAGCATCTGTCGGGGCCGGACATCATCGAACGTTTTGCGCCGCATGTTGAAAGCGGTGATGCACCGGAAGTCGAGTTGGCGGCGCTGGATCATCTGTTTGCCGAGCTGATTCGCGAACGCATCAGCCATGGCGACTTCAAGGGCCATAACCTGTTCTGGCAGCAGGATCGCTGGGCGTTGATCGATCTCGATTCGATGTGCCAGCACAGCTCCCTTGGCAGTTTCGCCCCGGCGTATGCAAGGGATCGCGCGCGGTTCATGCGCAATTGGCCTGAAGGTAGCGCCCTTTACCAGGTGATTGATCAGCGTTTGCCCAAAGATATCTCCAGTGCTGGCTGAATCAGGACCTTCGGTCCTATCGCGGGCAAGCCCGCTCCCACAGGGATTG